>MIDV01000105.1:0-213 GCA_001830245.1 Lysobacterales bacterium RIFOXYA1_FULL_69_10
AGCCCATGCTCAACATGATCGAGTGGTGGATCTGCCTGTCGATGCCGCCCGATGAAGTGGAGAAGATCGCGCGTTTCCGCGAACTCAACGCGTCGCAGAAGGCGCTGATGCTCTCGGCCCGCAAGGAGGCCGGCAAGTTCAGCGAGGGCGTCATCCTGTCCAAGTCGATGGAGGTGCTGTTCCGCGCCGTGCCGCCCAGCCTCTACCTGGCGA
>MIDV01000105.1:448-1170 GCA_001830245.1 Lysobacterales bacterium RIFOXYA1_FULL_69_10
CGTGGATGCTGCTGCGCGCGCCGCAACCGGCAACCGAGTCCATGCCCCTGGCCGCCGCCGGGTCCGAAGCGCCGAAACCGGCCGGCCCGCCCTGGCTGTATGGCCGTGCCGATGCGCGCTTCACGGTGGTCGGCTATGCCGACCTGGAGTGTCCGTACTGCCGGGCCTACTTCCCCGCGCTCAAGCGCTGGGTCGACGCCCATCCCGAGGTGAACTGGCAGTGGCACCACCTGCCGCTGTCCATGCACGAGCCGGCCGCGACTGCCGGGGCACGCCTGGCCGAGTGCGCGGGCGAGACGGGCGGACATGCCACGTTCTGGCAGGCCGTGGCGTGGCTCTACTCGAACACCCGTGGCGACGGCCAGGGCCTGCCGGAGGGCCTGCGCTATCCCGACCTCACGCCAGCCATGCAGGGTTGTCTCGACAGCGATCGCCCCGATGCCGTCATCCGTGCCCAGTCGGCGGAAGCGGCACAGCAGGGCATCGCGGCCACGCCGGCCCTGCAACTGCGCGACCGCGAGTCCGGCAAGACCCTCCTGCTGCACGGTCCCGTCGAAGGCGATGCCTTGCTGTCGGCCATCGACCTGCTCGCCGCCGGCAACACGACCGTGGCCGAACCCGCCCATCCCCCAGACATGCCCGCCGGCGTTGCCGGTGACATGCCCAGGTAGCCATCGATCTTCAAGGCTGCGGCGCGGCTTGTCCGCGTTGATCGAAACCCG
>MIDV01000106.1 GCA_001830245.1 Lysobacterales bacterium RIFOXYA1_FULL_69_10
GAAACGATGTTCTGCTTCACCAACAACATCCCGCAGAAGGACGGTGGTACCCACCTCATCGGCTTCCGCGCGGCCCTGACGCGCACCCTGACCAATTACATCGAGCAGAACGGCATCGCCAAGCAGGCCAAGGTGGCGCTGTCGGGCGACGACATGCGCGAAGGCATGATCGCGGTGCTGTCGGTGAAGGTGCCGGACCCGAGTTTCTCCAGCCAGACCAAGGAGAAGTTGGTCAGTTCCGACGTGAGGCCGGTCGTTGAAAGCACGTTCGGCGCACGTTTGGAGGAGTTCCTGCAGGAAAACCCCGGAGAGGCACGCGCGATTGCCGGCAAGATCGTCGATGCCGCCCGTGCCCGCGAGGCAGCGCGCAAGGCCCGCGACCTGACGCGCCGCAAAGGCGCGCTGGACATCGCAGGCCTGCCCGGCAAGCTGGCCGACTGCCAGGAGAAGGATCCGGCCCTCAGCGAGCTGTTCATCGTCGAGGGTGACTCCGCTGGCGGATCGGCCAAGCAGGGGCGCAACCGCAAGACCCAGGCGATCCTCCCGCTCAAGGGGAAGATCCTCAACGTCGAGCGCGCGCGCTTCGATCGCATGCTCGGGTCCGCGGAGGTCGGCACGCTGATCACCGCGCTGGGCACCGGTATCGGCAAGGACGAGTACAACCCGGACAAGCTGCGATACCACCGCATCATCCTGATGACCGATGCCGACGTGGACGGCAGCCACATCCGCACGCTGCTGCTGACGTTCTTTTACCGGCAGATGCCCGAGCTCATCGAGCGCGGCCACATCTACATCGGCCTGCCGCCGCTCTACAAGATCAAGCAGGGCAAGAACGAGCTGTACCTCAAGGACGACGCGGCGCTGGACGCCTACCTGGCCGGCAACGCCGTGGAGGGGGCCTCGCTGGTTCCGGCCACCGGCGAGCTGCCGATCGAAGGGCCCGCCCTGGAGAAGTTGCTGCTGGTGTACGCCGGCGCCCGCGAGACCATCGCCCGCAACGCCCATCGGTACGACCCGGCGGTGCTGGAAGCGCTGATCGACTTCACGCCGCTGGACAGCGCCCACCTGGCCGGCAACATCGACGAGCAACACGAGATCGAAGCGCTTGAAGCGCGCCTCAACAAGCGTGGCCTGGGCCGGCCGCGCTACGCGCTGGCGCTGGTGCCGGCCAACGAGCAGCATCCCGCGGCGCTGCGTGTCACCCGCCGCCACATGGGCGAGGAGATCATCCAGGTGCTGCCGGTGTCGGTATTCGAGCAGGGTGAACTGCGCGCACTGCGCGAGGCCGCTTCCCAGCTGCACGGGCTGATCCGCGAGGGCGCGCAGATCGTCCGCGGCAACCGCGCACAGCCGGTGTCCAGCTTTGCCGAGGCACAGGCGTGGCTGATGGATGAAGCCAAGAAGGGCCGCCAGATCCAGCGCTTCAAGGGCCTGGGCGAAATGAACCCCGAGCAGCTCTGGGACACCACGGTCAATCCCGAAACCCGTCGCCTGCTGCAGGTGCGGATCGAGGATGCCGTTGCGGCCGACCAGATCTTCAGCACCCTCATGGGCGACGTGGTCGAACCCCGGCGCGAGTTCATCGAGGACAACGCGCTCAAGGTCGCCAACCTCGACATCTGACGGAACTCGACGCGCGCATGGATGCCGTGATTGCAGAAACCACCGGCGCGGACGCTTCGCGCGCGGCCACGGCGGCGCCGTGGCCCCGTCTTGTGGGCGGTTTCGTGCTCGACCTGGTCATCGCCGTATCGGTGCTGTTGATCGTCGGCGTGCTGGCAATGCTTGCCTGGGGATTCGGCGCGGGCCTGACGATGGCGATGCGGGGCGAGGATGCCACGACGCTTGCGCCTGGCCAGTTCATGCCCGGCCTGGAAGCGCAGGTGTGGATCGGACTCGCCGCCACGGCGGTCGCCGCACTGGCGGTCTACTTCTGGAGAGGTCGAGCCGATGCGTCGGAGAGGGCCCGCTCCCGGCAGGCCGCCACCCGCCTGTCGACGTGGGGCACGGCCTTGGGCACGGGGCTGGCCGTGTTTGCCTTCAGCGCGTGCGTCGCCTGGTTGGGGCGGTCGGTCGGGATAGAACCCGAACCGACCAACCTGGCGCCGCTTGAAGCCCTCTTCGACCGGCCCGTGCTGCTGCTGGTGCTGGTGGCCGTGCTGGCCCCCGCCTACGAGGAGCTGCTGTTCCGGCGGGTGCTGTTCGGCCGATTGTGGCGAGGGGGGCGGCCGTGGCTCGGACTGGTGCTCAGCAGCCTGGTCTTCGCCACTTTCCACGAGATGCCGGGCCTGAGCGCCAATGCATGGCCCGCGCTGGCCATGCTCCTGCTGGTGTACGGCGGCATGGGTGCCGCGTTCGCCTGGGTCTACTGGCGCTGCGGCACGTTGTGGGCGCCCATCGTCGCGCATGCGACCAACAACTTCATCGCCGCGAGTCTCCTGCTGGCGGGTGCCGGCTGAACGGTCCGATCGGGTGCACCTCGAATTGACGGCTCTTTGATCCGAGCGCGTCTACAAGGGAAGGCCTCCCCGATTCAGGACGCCCCACCCATGAAGCCTCTGCTCCTCGGTCTGGCCATCGCCACTGCCGTTACCGCCTGTGCCACCGCCACCTCGCCGACAGGCCGCAGCCAGCAGGTAGGAGCCGTTTCGCAGGAACAGCTCAACCAGATGGGCGAGCAGGCCTTTGCACAGGCCAAGGCGCAGAACCGCCTGAGCACCAACTCGAGCCAGACCAACTATGTGCGCTGCGTGGTGAATTCGGTCACCCGCGAACTGCCCGCCAACTGGCAGGCGAACTGGGAAACGGCGCTCTTCGCCGATGAATCACCCAACGCCTTTGCATTGCCGGGCGGCAAGGTGGGCATCAACACCGGAATCTTCACGGTCGCCCGCAACCAGGACCAGCTGGCGGCGGTGATCGCGCATGAAGTCGGGCACGTCGTTTCGCGCCACCACGACGAGCGCATCACCCGGCAGATGGGCGCACAGGCGGGCCTGGGCATCCTCGGCGCGATCGTCGGGTCGCAGTACGGGCAGGGTGCGGCCAATGCCGCCGGACAAGTCGGTGGCGCGGCGGTGCAGGCCGGCCTGCTGCTGCCCAACAACCGCACGCAGGAGCTGGAGGCCGATGTGGTGGGCCAGCAATTGATGGCCAAGGCCGGGTTCGACCCCGTACAGGCCGTCAACCTGTGGCAGAACATGATCGCGGCCAGCAGCAGCCGACAGCCGGAATGGCTTTCCACCCACCCCGACCCGCAGTCGCGCATCCAGGAACTGCGCCAACGGGCCGGCAGTCTGGCCTCCACGTACCAGCAGGCGCGCTCGTCCGGCCGTACGCCAAGGTGTGGCTGAGCGTGTATGAATCGCCGTTAGGGAACGAGGTATCGCCGGTCATCGCGTTTCTGGTAGCGTTATCGGCCCACCGGCGCCCGCGGTGCGGGACCGGTCGGTCTGGTCCCGTAGCGCGACGTGTGGCCGGCGGTCCGATAGTTCCCGATTTCAGGTGACGCCGATGACCCCATTTTCTACTCGCCGTTTTTCCGCCCTGTCCGCCGCGATCGTCGGCGTGCTCCTGTTGAGTTCTGGGGGCCACGCGTTGGCGCAATCCGAACGGGCGCGGGACCGGCAGGAGCAGGCAGCGGAAGCGACATCCGACGCCGACAGGTATGCGAACGCGACACGCAAGGCACCCAAGGGCCAGGCGGGACGTGCGGGTCGCAAGATGGAGCGGATGATCGACCTGTACGACGACGCGAAGAACGCCGAAGCGCTGGCTATTGCCGACGAGATCATCGCTGCCGAATCCTCCAACGCGTACGAGAAGGCCTTCTCGTCCCAGTTCGCCGCCCAGTTGGCGTTCGAGTCTGACGACACTGCGGCCGCCATGCGCTACCTCGTGCAAGCGCTCGAGTTCGACGGCCTCGACAACCCCAGCCATTACGGCGTGATGTGGATGCTGGCGCAGTTGCAACTGCAGGAAGAACAGAACGAGGCGGCGCTGGCGACCGTTGACCGGCTGATCAGCGAAAGCAATGCCAACGATCCCCAGCACCTACTTTTGAAGGGTCAGGTACTGAACCGGATGGAGCGCTACCCGGAGGCGGTCGCGGTGCTGGAGCAGCTGTCCGCCAACCCGGGCACAGCCCGCAACTGGCAGAGCGAGCTCATGTTCGCCTACTCGGAAACCGACCAGGGTCAGAAGGTGGCCGCCCTCGCGGAGCGCATGGCCGCCGATGCTCCGGATGACAAGCGCGCGCAGATGAACCTCGCCGCCGCCTACCAGCAGGCGGACATGCTGGAAAAATCTGCCGAAGTGCTCGAGCGTCTGCGTTCCAGTGGTCAGTTGACGGAAGACCGTGAATACAGGCAGCTCTATTCGACGTATCTGAACCTGGAAGGTAAGGAAAGCGTCGCTGCCGCCGTTATCGACGAAGGTTTGGCGAAGGGTGTGATCAAGGCAGATTTCCAGGCCTACCAGGCCCTTGCCCAGGCGCACTACTTCTCCGACAACATCCCTGCGGCGATCGAGGCGTACAAGAAGGCCGCGCCTCTGGACGACAACGGTGACACGTACCTGAACCTGGCCAAGGTTCTGTGGCAGGAAGATCGCATCGCCGAGGCCAGGGAGGCCGCGCGCCAAGCCAAGTCCAAGGGACTGGACAGGCCCAAGGAAGCCGACCAGATCATCGCGCTGCAAGGCAACTGATCCGGCAAACCCGCAGGCCGGAACCGTACTTGGAACCCCGGGTACGGTTTGGTATATGCTAGGTAGTTCCCGTCGCCGGAAACGGTTACGGGGATCCACTCGATGTCCCGCGGCGCGCTGTGCGTCCGGAAACCCCTCCCGAGCTTACGGCGCATGACGCAAGACCTCGAAATTCACGCATCCCACGACGACGGCGACGAAGGGCTGAACTGGGCACGTATTGCCGGTATCACCATGGCGATCACCGTGCACGCCATGGCCCTCCTGTTGCTGCTGGCGCCCATGGCTCCCCCGGCCGAGAACGCCGAGGAAGAAGAAGTCACCGTCGTCAACCTGATCAAGCCACCCCCGCCGCCGCCGCCGCCGCCGCCGCCGCCGCCGGAGCCCCCGAAGGAGCTCAAGCCGCCGCCGAAGCTGACGCCGCCGCAGCCGGCGCCGACGCCACCGCCGCCGGAGCAGCCGCC
>MIDV01000107.1:0-1779 GCA_001830245.1 Lysobacterales bacterium RIFOXYA1_FULL_69_10
GTCGTAGCCCGGCTGGCCCACGTTGTTGGCGTACTGCGTGGCGGTGCGCGGCCAGCTGAAGCTGAGCTTGCCGGTGAAGTCGTGCTGCACGCTGCCATCGGCCTTGCGCAGCAGCACATCGGCGATGCCGGCGCCTTCGGAGCCGGGCAGCCAGGCCGCCACGAAGGCATCGGCGGCGTTGATCTCGCGGTTGACCCACAGCGGCCGCCCGCTCAGGAACACCGCCACCACCGGGATGCCGTCGGCCTTCAGGCGCTTGATCAGCTGCAGATCGCTGTCATCACCGGGCTTGTACAGCAGCGTCTGCAGATCGCCCTGGAACTCGGCATAGGGGTTCTCGCCGAACACCACCACCGCCACGTCCGGCTTCTGCGTGTACTGGCCGTCGATGGCCAGGATCGCCTGGCCGCCGGCGGCCTTGGCCTGCTGCGCGATGCCTTCGAAGATGGTGTCGGCATTGGGGAAGTCCTTGCGCGTGGTGCCGGTGCCCTGCCAGTTCAGCGTCCAGCCGCCGGCCTGCTTGCCGACATCATTCGCGCCATCGCCGGCCACCAGGATGCGCTGCCTGGGCGAGAGCGGCAGCACGCCGCCGGCGTTCTTCAACAGCACCAGCGACTGGCGCACCGCCTGGCGCGCCACCGCGCGGTGCTCCGGGGCGCCGAGCAGGGCGAACTGCCCGCCCACCGCACGCGCCGAGGGCTTGCCCGCCTCGAACAGGCCCAGGCGGAACTTCACCCGCAGGATGCGGCGCACCGCATCGTCCAGGCGCGCCTGGCTGATCGTGCCGGCCTTCACCGCCGCCAACGTGCTCTGGTAGAAGCCCTTCCAGCTGTCCGAGGCCATGGCCATGTCCAGGCCGGCATTGATGGTGGCCGGGCAGTCGGTGTTGGTGCAGCCCTGGACCTGGCCATGGCCGTTCCAGTCGCCCACCACGAAGCCGCCGAACTGCATGCGGCCCTTCAGCGCATCGGTCAGGTACGCCTTGTGGCCGTGCATCTTCTGGCCGTTGACGCTGTTGAAGGAGGCCATGGCCGTCTGCGCACCGGCGGCGATCGCCGGCGGGTAGCCGGCGGCGTGCAGGCGCACCAGCTCGGCTTCGCTGATCCTGGTATCGCCCTGGTCCTTGCCGTGGGTGGTGCCGCCATCGCCCAGGAAGTGCTTGACCGAGGCGATCACGTGGCGCCCGTCCAGGAACTCGGGCGTGCCGACCTTGCCCTGCAGGCCTTCGACCATGGCGGCCGAGTAGCGGGCCACCACCTCGGGCGACTCGGAGTACCCCTCGTAGGTGCGGCCCCAGCGGTCGTCCTGCGGCACCGCCACGGTGGGGGCGAAGGTCCACTCCATGCCGGTGGCACGGGTCTCCAGCGCGGTGATCTGGCCGATCCGGCGCAGCAGCTCCGGGTTGCGCGTGGCGCCCAGGCCGATGTTGTGGGGGAACAGGGTGGCGCCGACGATGTTGCTCTGCCCGTGCACGGCATCGATGCCGAACAGGATCGGGATGGCCTTGCCGCCCTGCGAGGTGTCCATGGAGGCTTCGTAGAAGGCATCGGCCAGGGCCAGCCACTGCGCCGGCGAGGCATCGTAGCGGCCACCGGGATCGGAGTTGCCCCCGGCCAGGATCGAACCGAGCCGGTAGGTGCGCACATCCTCCGGGGTGAGGCTGGCGATATCGCCCTGGACCAGCTGGCCGACCTTCTCCTCCACCGTCATGGTGGCCATCAGTTCGGCGATGCGCTGTTCGAGTGCGGCATCCTCGGCCAGCGGCCAGGCCACCTGCGG
>MIDV01000107.1:1804-6808 GCA_001830245.1 Lysobacterales bacterium RIFOXYA1_FULL_69_10
GCCCCGCTGCGCGTGTTCGTGGACATGATCGTCTTCATCCTTGCATCTGCTCCAGTTCGCGGCCCTTGGTCTCGTGGATGAACCGCCTGACCAGGAAGAAGCTGATCACGGCGCAGGCTCCGTAGAAGGTGTAGCTGATGGCCAGGCCCAGGCCCGATGCCATCAGCGGAAAACTCTGCGCGATGAGGTAGTTGGCGAACCACTGCGCAAACCCGCACACGGCCAGCGCCGAGCCGCGGATCTGGTTGGGGAACATCTCGCCCAGCATCACCCACATCACCGGGCCCCAGGACACGTTGAAGAACACCACGTAGAGATTGGCGGCAATCACGGCCACCACGCCCATCTGCTGGGAAAGCGACAGCGTGCCAGCCGCGTCCAGCGTGCCCTGGCTGAAGGCGTAGACCATCACGAACAGGGTGATGGCCATGCCTGCCGAACCGATCAGCAGCAGCGGCTTGCGGCCGATCCGGTCGATCAGCGCGATGGTGACGAAACAGGCCGCGATCGACACCGCACCGGAACCGATGTTGATCAGCAGCGAGTCGTTCTCGGTGAAACCGGCCAGCTGCCAGAGGGTCGAGCCGTAATAGAAGATCACGTTGATGCCGACCAGTTGCTGGAACACCGCCAGCAGCAGGCCCGCCCAGACGATCGCGCGGATACCCAGGAAGCCGCGTCCTCCGCGCGGCGTGAGGATGTCGCTCAGGCGCGGCCGATGGTCCATGGAAAAACTGGCCTGGATCTCGGCCATCTTGGTGGAGGCTTCGGCGGGCCCCAGCAGGCGGGTGAGCACCGCGCTGGCCTCCTCCAGACGCGCCTTGGACACCAGGTAGCGAGGGCTCTCGGGAATGAAGAAGAGGGTGACCAGGAACACCGCCGCCGGCACCGCCTGCATCAGGTACATCCAGCGCCACGCCTCGATCCCGCCCCAGAACGCCTGCGTCGAGCTGCCCGCGGCGGCGGCGAGGTAGTAGTTGACCAGGAAGGCCAGCGTCAGGCCGGTGATGATCATGATCTGCTGGGCCGTGGTCATGCGGCCGCGGATGCTGGCCGGCACGACTTCGGAGATGTAGGCAGGCGAGAGCACCGAGGCCGCACCGACGGCCATGCCGCCGAGGATGCGCGCCATGACGAAGATGCCCTGGCTATGGGCCAGGCCTTGGATCAGCGCGCCGATGAGGAACAGGACGGCGGCGAGCCGCATGACATTGCGACGCCCCATGCGATCGGCCAGGGTGCCGGCGAAGAAGGCGCCGATGAAGCAGCCGATCAGCAGCGAGCCGACGGTGAAGCCCAGGCCGGCATCGTCCAGGGCGAACGCACCCTTGAGGCCCGGCTGGGTGCCGTTCACCGCACCGCTGTCGTAACCGAACAGCAGTCCGCCGATGGTGGCAACGCAGCTGATCAGGATGATCAAGCCAGTATTCTGGCCACGGACCGATGGTGTTGCTGACACGCTCGACATGCTGTTCCCTCCCCGGAATGGTGATCCGCCGCGCTCAGCGCAGCAGGTACTGGTTGAGCAGGTTCTCGTAGCGCTCCTGCTTGCCGCTGATCTGCTTCGGTTCGCCCAACTGCGTGGCCAGCGCGGCCAGCTCGGCCAGGCCCAGCGCACCGCTCTCGAAATCCTTGCCCTTGCCGCTGTCGAAGCTGGCATAGCGCTGCGTGCGCCACTGCTCCCACGGCGAGTCGGTCAGCAGCGCGTGCGCCACTTCCAGCCCGCGGGCGAAGGCGTCCATGCCGCCGATGTGGGCGATGAACAGGTCTTCCAGGTCGGTGGACTCGCGGCGCACCTTGGCATCGAAGTTCAGCCCGCCCTCCAGCCCGCCCTGGCGCAGCACCACCAGCATCGCCCCGACGGTGTCGTACAGGTCGGTGGGGAACTGGTCGGTGTCCCAGCCGTTCTGCGCGTTGCCGCGGTTGGCATCGATGCTGCCCAGCAGGCCGTGGTCGGAGGCCACCTGCAGGTCGTGCTCGAAGGTGTGGCCCGAGAGCGTGGCGTGGTTGGCCTCGATGTTGAGCTTGAAGTCCTTCTCCAGCCCGTGCTCCTTCAGGAAGCCGGCCACGGTGGCGCTGTCGAAGTCGTACTGGTGCCTCATCGGCTCCATCGGCTTGGGCTCGATCAGGAAGTTGCCCTTCAGCCCGATGCTGCGGCCGTAGTCGCGCGCCAGGGTCAGGAAGCGGGCCAGGTGGGCCAGCTCGCGCTTCATGTCGGTGTTGACCAGCGAGGCGTAGCCTTCGCGCCCGCCCCAGAACACGTAGTGCTCGCCGCCCAGTTCCACCGTGGCCTCCAGCGCGGCCCTGACCTGCACCGCGGCGCGGGCCACCACGGCAAAGTCCGGGTTGGTCGCCGCACCGTTCATGTAGCGCGGATGCGAGAACAGGTTGGCCGTGCCCCACAGCAGCTTGAGGCCGGTGGCCTGCTGGCGCGCCTTGGCCAGGGCGGTCATGTGCTTGAGGTTCTTCTCGTACTGGCCGATGTCCTCGGCATCGGGGGCCAGGTCGATGTCGTGGAAGCACCAGTACGGCACGCCCAGCTTGGTGAAGAACTCGAAGGCGGCATCGACCTTGGCCTCGGCCGTGGCCATGGGCGAGCCGGCCTCCCACGGGAAGTGGCGCGTGCCCGGGCCGAAGGGGTCGTGGCCGGCATTGCAGAACGTGTGCCAGTAGCAGACCGCAAAGCGCAGGTGTTCCTGCATGGTCTTGCCGCCGATGGTCTTGTTCGCGTCGTAGACCTTGAACGCCAGCGGGTTGTCCGAGCCGCGCCCTTCGAAGGGAATGCGGCCGATGCCGGGGAAGTATTCCTGGGCGCCGATGAAGGGCTGGGTGCTCATGGTGCGGTGATCCTGTGGTTGTGCGTGATGTGCGGGGGAAGGTCAGCCGCGCTGCAGCGGCGTGACGGCATGGAGGTGGCGCAGGAAGCGTTGGTAGCCGGCGGCGTAGGCCGCGGTGCGGGCCGGATCGGGGGTGGCGGCCAGGGCCGGGTCCAGGGCGACGTGGGTGCGGGCGATCTCGGCGATGGACGCTTCACCGCCCTGCGCCTTGTCCCGTGCCCACAGCGCCTGCAGGGCCGCGCCGAAGGCCGCGCCCTCGGCCTGCACGGGCACCTGCACCGGCAGGCCGAACACATCGGCCACCAGTTGCCGCCAGGCCGCGCTGTGGCTGCCGCCGCCGGTCAGCACGATGCGCTCGAAGGCCATGCCGGCGCCCAGGAAGGCCTCGAAGCCGTACTTCAGGCTGTAGGTCGCCCCTTCCACCGAGGCGCGGTAGAGGTGCGCGGCGGTCAGGTTGGTGGTGTCCAGGCCGGCCAGCACGCCCTTGCCCTGCGGCAGGTCGGGCGTGCGCTCGCCGTTGAGGAAGGGCAGCATCACCAGCCCGTCCGCACCCGGCGCGGTGGCCTGCAGGTGCCCATCGCCCTGGCGCGTGCTGAAGCCGAAGGCCTTGGCCACCTGTTCGGTGGCCACGGTGCAGTTCATCGTGCAGATCAGCGGCAGCCAGCCGCCGGTGGAGGAGCAGAACGCGGCCCAGGTGCCGGCCGGATCGACCACCGGGGTATCCGAGTAGGCGAACAGCGTGCCCGAGGTGCCCAGGCTCATCGCCAGCCGGCCCTCTTCCACGCAGCCGGTGCCGATGGCCGCCATCATGTTGTCGCCGCCGCCGACGGCGACCTTCGCCGTGGCCGGCAGGCCCAGCTGCGCCGCCATGGCCGGCGCGATGTCGAACAGCGCATCGGGGGCGGCGATCGGCGGCAGGCACGCGGCCAGGTCGCGCTCGGCATCGGTGGCCTGCAGCAGGTCCTTGGACCAGGTGCGCGTGCGCACGTCCAGCCAGCCGGTGCCGGAGGCATCGCCCCACTCGCAGAAGCGCTGGCCGGTGAGCACGAAGTTCAGGTAATCGTGCGGCAGCAGGATGGTCGCCAGCTGCGCGTACGCCTGGGGGCGATGGGTCTTGGTCCACGGCAGCTTGGAGGCGGTGTAGCCGGCCAGGATGGGGTTGCCGGCCAGCGCGATCGTCGCGGCCGAACCGCCCACCGCGTCCATGATCTGCGCGCACTCGGCCGTGGTGCTGGTGTCGCACCACAGCTTGGCCGGGGCGAGGACCTGGCCCTCGGCATCCACCGGCACGAAGCCGTGCTGCTGGCCGGAGACCGCCAGCGCGGTGACGCGTGCACGCACGGCCGGATCGATGCGCGCGAAGCAGCCCTGCATCGCGGCCACCCAGTCGGCCGGGTGCTGCTCGCGGCGGCCGTCCGGGCCACTGACCAGTTCCAGCGGCGCGCTGGCCGTGGCCACCAGCGCACGCGCGGACGGGTCGTACACCACCACCTTCAGGCTCTGCGTGCCTGCATCGATGCCAGCCACCAGGCTCATGCCACTTCCTTCTTCATGCGCGCACCAGCACGCCATCGCGCAGCCGCACCGTGGCCGAGGCGCCGGCAGCGAGTTCGACATCGAGTGTCTGGCCCGCGTGGGCCAATGCGTAGCGACCGCCCTTGTCCGAATGCAGTGTCGCGTGCGCCAGCCGTCCCGCCTTCCAGCTGAGGTCGACGCGTGCGGCATTGCGCACGCGCACGCCTTCGAGTTCTCCGCTGCGCCATGACGAGGGCAGCGCAGGCAACAGGAAGATCGACCCGCCCCAGCTCTGCACCAGCATCTCGACGATCCCGGCGGCGCCGCCGAAATTGCCGTCGATCTGGAACGGCGGGTGCGCGTCGAACAGGTTCGGATAGCTGCGCTGCGGCGCCAGCAGCATGCGCAGGATCTTCAGGCAGTGCTCGCCCTCCCACAGGCGCGCCCAGAAGTTCAGCCGCCATGCGATGCCCCAGCCGGTGGCCTCGTCACCGCGCAGCTCCAGCGTGCGTTTCGCGGCGCGCGCGAGCCCGGGCGTGTCGCGCAGGTTGATCTGCGCACTCGGGTGCAGGCCGTACAGGTGCGAGATGTGGCGATGGTGGATTTCCGGCGCCTGCATGTCCCAGTCCTGCTGCCACTCCTGCAGCTGCCC
>MIDV01000108.1:0-224 GCA_001830245.1 Lysobacterales bacterium RIFOXYA1_FULL_69_10
ACTCGGCGAGCGCCTGGCCGGCGTCGCGATCGCACGGGCGGTCGCGTCGCCACTCACGCGTGCCCGCCGCACGGCCGAGCTGGCACTGGGCGACCGCGCCGGGATGCTGGACACCGACGCCGGCTTGATGGAAATCGCGCACGGCACCTGGGAGGGCCTGCTGGCGGCGGAAATCCACGACCGCGACCCCGACCGCCTGCGCGCTTGGCGGGACACGCCGCACG
>MIDV01000108.1:252-16357 GCA_001830245.1 Lysobacterales bacterium RIFOXYA1_FULL_69_10
GCAGCACGTGCTGGACCGCGCATGGCCGGCGCTCGAGCGGGCCGCGCACGGCCTGGGCGAGGCGGACACGTTGCTGGTGGTCGCGCACGACGCCGTGAACCGGGTGCTGCTGTGCCGCGTCCTGGGCCTGCCGCTGGCACACCTGTGGCGCTTCCGGCAGGCGCCCACGACGCTCAACCTGCTGGAAGGCCCGTCGGTGGACCGCCTCGACGTCGTCCGCCTGAACGACTGTGCCCACCACACCGCGCTGTTCGGCGAGGCCGTGCACCGGGCGCTGTAGCACGCGTCGCAACGCCGCCCGCACGTCGGCGCCCGCACATCTACGCCCGCATCCCGCACACTTTGCACATGGACCTGACCCAGTGGCTCGAGTACATCGAGCGCCAGCACCCCAAATCCATCGACATGGGCCTGGACCGCGTGCGTGCGGTGGCCGGTGCGCTGGGCCTGTCGCGGCCCGCGCGCCGCGTCGTGACCGTGGGCGGCACCAACGGCAAGGGCTCGACCGTGGCCTTCATCGAGGCGATCGCGCGCGGTGCCGGCTGGCGCGTGGGCGCCTACACTTCGCCGCACCTGCGCGCCTACAGCGAGCGGGTGCGGATCGAAGGCGCCGACATCGATGATGCGTCGCTGGTCGCCGCGTTCGAGGCCATCGAGGCGGCCCGCGGCGACGTTGCGCTGACCTATTTCGAGTACGGCACGCTGGCGGCGCTCTGGTGCTTCGAGCGCGCCGACCTGGATCTGGCGATCCTCGAGGTCGGGTTGGGTGGGCGCCTGGATGCCACCAACATCGTCGACCCGGACGTGGCGGTCATCGCCACGGTCGACCTGGACCACCAGGACTACCTGGGTGACGACCGCGAGGCCATCGGCTTCGAAAAGGCCGGAATTGCCCGCGCATGGAAGCCGCTGGTGCTGGGCGACGACGATCCGCCGTCCAGCGTGCTGCGGCACGCCTACGCCATCGGTGCCTCGGCGGTGCGGATCGGCTGCGACTTCTTCTTCGAAACCACGGACGAGGGCTGGCGCTGGCGCGAAGTCGGCTGCGAGTACGCGTTGCCACTGCCGCGGTTGGCCGCGCCCGTGCAGCTCCGCAATGCCGCCGTGGCGATCGCCGCGTTGCGCGCCCTGGATGCGCCGTTGGAGGAGGCCGGCATCGCCGCGGCGGTGGCCGGCGCGCAGGTGGGCGGTCGGCTGCAGGCGTTCGACCGCGGCGGCGTGGCGGTGGTGCTCGACGTCGCGCACAACCCGCAGGCGGCGCGCGAACTGGCGCGCTGGCTGGCGGCGGCGCCGGTCGATGGCGCCACCCATGCGGTGTTCGCGGCACTGGCCGACAAGGACGTGGCCGGCGTGGTCGAGGCGCTGGCGGATGACGTCGACGACTGGCGTCTCGCCGGGCTGCCGGGGGGCGGCGACCGGGCGCAGACGGCGGCGGGCTTGGCGGGGCGGCTTGCAGGCACTGCGGCCGGCAGCGCCCCGACGCACGAGACGGTCGACGATGCGCTGGTGGCCGCTCTCGGCATGGCCCGGCCGGGCGATCGGATCCTGGTGCTGGGCTCGTTCCACACCGTTGCAGCCGCACTGGACTGGCTCGACCGCGACTGAACGCAGGCATTGCCGGGTCGGATGCGACAGGTCGCGGCGCTATAATCCGCGCGGCATTTCCGCCCGCGCCGCGCGAGACCCGATGGAACCTGCCCTGAAACAGCGCCTGATCGGTGCGGCCGTGCTGGTCGCGCTGGCGGTGATCTTCCTGCCCATGCTGATCAAGGGCCCTGCGCCGGAAAGCGGAGTGTCGGACGTGTCGCTGGATGTCCCGGCTCGGCCGGGCGACGACGGCATGGAGACGCGCGAGCTGCCGCTGCTGGCCCCGGGTGAGGCGCCCGCGGACGGCGCGCTGGGGCTGCCGGCGGGGCAGGCTGAAGACAGCCGACTGCCGACCGTCGACACCACCACCGGCGGCGGCCAGAGCGAAATGATGCCGGCGCCCACGGCCGGCGGCGATTACGCCGTCAGCTTCGGCAGCTACGCCAGCACCGGCGATGCCGCGCGCGTGGTTGAGGCGCTGCGCAGTTCGCAACTGCCGGGCTACCAGGAACGCGTCGAAGGCCGCGACGGCCGCACGATCCACCGCGTGCGCGTGGGGCCGTACGCCAGCCGCGCCGATGCCGAGGCCGCCCGCCTGCGCGCGGCGCACGTGCGAGACGACGTCGGGTCCCAGGTGGTCGCACTGGATGCCGGCGAACCGCCCCGTGAACCGGCGTCCGCGTCCAAGCCGGCCGCGGCCGCGACGACCGGCACCGTCAAGCAGGAGCCGCTCGCGGCCAACGAGCCGGCCGCCAAGCCTGAGCCGAAGCCCGCCGCGCCCAAGCCGGCGCCTGAGCCCGAGCCGGTTGCCGCGCCCGCCAAGCCGGCGTCCGCGGCACCGTCCAAGCCGGCCGCCGCGGATGTTGGCTTCGCCGTGCAGCTGGGCGCCTACAGCAACGCCGACGAAGCCGGCAAGCTGCGCGACCGCGTGCGCGGGCTCGGCTTCGGCGCGTTCATCGAGCAGGTCAACACCGACAAGGGCACGCTCACCCGCGTGCTGGCCGGCCCGGTATCCAGCCGCGAGCAGGCCGAGCAGCTGAAGTCGCAGGTCGCCGCGCGCACCGGCATCACCGGCCTGGTCCGCGCGCACCCCTGATGGCAACGGCGTGCGCCACGGGCCGAGCCGGCCGTCGATGACTGCGCTGGACTGGGTACTGCTGGCGATCGTCGCGGTGTCGGCGCTGTTGGGCGTGATGCGCGGCCTGATCGGCGTGTTGGCGTCGCTTGCGGCCTGGATCCTCGCCGGGTGGGCGGCGTTCCGGTTCGGCGGCCAGGCCGCATGGATGCTGTCGGGCGGCGACGCCCCCAGCACCGGTCAGTTGCTGGCCGGCTACGCGCTGAGCTTCCTGGTGGTGATGGTGGTGGTCGGGCTGGTGGGCTGGATCGTACGGCGGCTGGTGCACTCGGTCGGGTTGTCCGGCCTGGACCGGATGCTGGGCCTGGGCATCGGCGTGGCGCGCGGGGCCTTCGTCGCGTGCGCGCTGGTGCTGCTGCTGGGCCTCACGACGATGCCGCGCGAGCCCGAATGGCAGCAGTCTCGCGTGGTCCCGGTCTTCGTGCCGGGCGCGCAGTGGATGCGCGGCTGGCTGCCCGACTGGGTGGCCGAACAGGTGGATTTCCGCAGCGGCGGCGCCATGTCACTGGATGGCATGCCGTTGCGACACGGGCCGGCGCTGCCGGTGCCGCCCGCGGCCGGAGACGGCCGCTCGTAATGGCACGATCCGGAGCGGACGCTCCTTACGGCACGACCCGGCGGCAGTCGCCGTCCTTCATGAATCGCTAAACGCAGGACTTATTCCATGTGCGGGATCATCGGCATCGTCGGCCATAACGACGTGGCGGCGCAGCTCTACGACGGCCTGACGGTGCTGCAGCACCGTGGCCAGGACGCGGCGGGCATCGCGACCGCGCACGGCACCAAGCTGCGCGTGCACAAGGGCAATGGGCTGGTCAGCGACGTGTTCGACGAGCACGCCATGCAGGTGTTGCAGGGTCACCTGGGCATCGGCCATTGCCGCTACCCGACGGCCGGCAGCGAAGGCAACGACGAGGCGCAGCCGTTCTACGTCAATTCGCCCTTCGGCATTGTGCTCGCGCACAACGGCAACCTGATCAACACCGAGGCCCTGCAGCGCGAGGTGTTCGAGCAGGACCGCCGCAACGTCAGCACCGAGTCCGACTCCGAAGTCCTGCTAAACGTGTTCGCCCATGAACTGGACGAGCAGGGCAGTCTGTCGGTGGAGGCCACGCTTAATGCCATCGAAGGCACGCACCGGCGCTGCGTCGGCGGCTATGCGGTGGTCGCCGCAGTGCTGGGCCTGGGGCTGGTCGCCTTCCGCGACCCCAACGGCATCCGTCCGCTGGTGATCGGCAAGCGCAGCAGCGACGGGCGCGACGAGTACGCGGTGGCGTCTGAGTCGGTCGCGCTGGACCTGCTGGGCTACGAGCGCGTGCGCGACGTGCGGCCGGGCGAAGGCCTGGTCGTCACCACCGAGGGCGTGCTGCACACGCGTCAGTGCGTCGAGCCGCGCACCCACACGCCGTGCATCTTCGAGTACGTCTACTTCGCGCGGCCCGATTCGATGATGGACGACGTCTCGGTGCACAAGGCGCGCATGCGCATGGGCCAGACGCTCGGCGAGAAGATCCAGCGGCTGCGGCCGGACCACGACATCGACGTGGTGATCCCGATCCCCGACACCTCGCGCGACTCCGCGCTGGAGATCGCCAACGTGCTGGGCGTGAAGTACCGCGAGGGCTTCATCAAGAACCGCTACGTCGGCCGCACCTTCATCATGCCGGGGCAGGGCCAGCGCGCGAAGTCGGTGCGCCGCAAGCTCAACCCGATCCCGCTGGAGTTCCGCAACCGCGTCGTGCTGCTGGTGGACGACTCCATCGTGCGCGGCACCACGTCCAAGCAGATCGTGCAGATGGCGCGCGACGCCGGTGCGCGCAAGGTGTACCTGGCCTCGGCCGCGCCGCCGGTGCGCCACCCCAACATCTACGGCATCGACATGCCGACGGCCGAGGAACTGGTCGCGCACCAGCGCAGCGAGGAGGAGATCCAGCAGCTGCTGGGCTGCGACTGGCTGATCTACCAGGACCTGGAAGACCTCGAGCGTGCGGTGGCCGGGCCGAAGGCACGCCTCACCCACTTCGACTCGTCGTGCTTCAACGGCAACTACGTCACCGGTACCGAGGCCGACTACTTCGAGCGCATCAAGCACCTGCGCTCGGACGAGGCCAAGACCACGCGGCGTGTGCCGGTGGCGGCCACGCGCGGTTGAGCCATGCGCTGTAGGAGCGGCTTCAGCCGCGGACCCGGTCCGCTGGGTGGTTCCCATGCAACTCGTAGGAGCGACGTACGTCGCGACCCGCGGGCAGGAAGCGCGGCGATCGTGATCCCCGTCGCGCCTGCATTCGCGCCGCATGGATCCCGGACGGACACGTGCGACTGAAGTCGTTCCTGCAGGTGTACAGATGACCGGGACGCTGTTCGATGCCGCCCGCCGCTGCCTCGCTGCGGCAACGCCCGACGAAAAGGTCGACGCGACGTTGGCCGCGGCGGACGCGTTTGCGGCCGGCCGGTTGACCATGCCGGCCGACGCCCCGCCACCGGAGCCGATCCGGATGCCGGGTCGCCCGGAGCGCCCACGCCTGGTGCATCCACGCGAACTCCCCAAGCGCGGATTCGGCACGCCCGAGGGTCGCGCCGCCTTCATCCACGCCATCGCCCACATCGAGTTCAACGCGATCGACCTGGCGTGGGACGCCGCCTACCGCTTCCGCGGCCTGCCCGATGCGTTCTACGCCGACTGGGTGTCGTGCGCGGCCGACGAGGCCCGGCACTTCGTGATGCTGCGCGACCGTCTCCGCCAGCTGGGATTCGACTATGGCGATTTCGATGCGCACAACGGCCTGTGGGAGATGGCCGAGAAGACCGCACACGACGGCCTGGAACGCATGGCCCTGGTACCGCGGGTGCTGGAAGCGCGGGGGCTGGACGTGACTCCGGGCATGATCGCGCGCCTGCAGGGCATGGGCGATACGGAAACGGTGGCGATCCTGGAGGTGATCCTGCGCGAGGAAGTCGCGCACGTCGCCGCGGGTTCGCGCTGGTTCCGCTGGTACTGCGCGCGCGCCGGCGTCGCGCCCGCGCCGACGTTCCAGCGCCTGCTCGGCGAGTACGCCCGCGCCGTCCTGCATGGCCCGTTCAACCTGGACGCGCGCGCCGCGGCGGGCTTCGATGACGACGAGCTCGCACTGCTGCAAGGCTTTGCCGGCAAATCCCTGTAGGAGCGGCTTCAGCCGCCATCGAGCCCGCACGTCCCTGTAGGAGCGACGTGAGTCGCGACCTGCGTAGGTGCCGGAGTTGCGCGGTCGCGACTTACGTCGCTCCTACAAGAACAAGCGGCCATCAGTGACCGCCATGCCTAAAGCGCGGCCAGTGCCATGCCGTCGGCATCCACGCGCAGCACAGACCCTTGTTCGTACCAGTCGCCCAGCACGACGCGTCGGCAATCACGTCCTTCGACTACCAGCTCATGCACCGCCGGCCGGTGCGTGTGCCCGTGGATCAACGTGTCGATCCCGAAGCGCGCCAGCGTTGCCGACACGGCCTCGGGCGCGACGTCGGTGATCGTTTCCATCGTCCCCTGGCCCTTGAGGCCCGACTGGTGCGCCTGGCTGGCGGCACGCGCCTGCTGCGCGAACGCCAGCCGTGCGGGCAGCGGCTGCGAGAGGAACTGTGCCTGCCACGCGGGGTCGCGTGTCTGCGCGCGGAAGGCCTGGTAGGCGACATCGCCGGTGCACAGCGTGTCGCCGTGCATCAGCAGGGTGGGGCGGCCATGCAGCATCACCACGGCCGGGTCCGGCAGCACGCGCATGCCGGCGCGGCGCGCATAGGCATCGCCCAGCAGGAAATCGCGGTTGCCGCGGATGAAGAACACCGGCGTGCCGGCGTCGACCACCGCGCGCAGTGCCTCGGCGGTGCGGGCACCGGCCTCGGACGGATCGTCGTCGCCCACCCAGGCCTCGAACAGGTCGCCCAGGATGTACAGCGCGTCCGCACCACGGGCCTCGTCCTGCAGGAACCGGCAGAACAGGTCGGTGATGTGCGGGCGCTCGGCGTCGAGATGGAGGTCGGAGATGAAGAGCGTGGTCATCGGGGCATTGTAGGGCCCATCAATTGCGCGCCTGCAGGAGCGGCTTCAGCCGCGATGTCGTGCCGAGTCCTGGCGAAAAACCCGGTCTCGCATTGGTTGCGACCTACGTCGCTCCGACGGGGCGCCGCAATGGTGATCGCGGCTGAAGCCGCTCCTGCAAGGACTTGGAGATTCCATCGCGGCTGAAGCCGCTCCTACAGGTGCGGGCTCTGCCCGGTAAAATGCCGGTCTTGTCCGCCCCGAGCCTGCCTGCATGACCTGCCGCACCCGCTTCGCCCCCAGCCCCACCGGTTACCTGCACATCGGCGGCGCGCGCACCGCGTTGTACTGCTGGCTGGAGGCGCGCCGCCGCGGCGGGCAGTTCATCCTGCGCATCGAGGACACCGACCGCGAGCGCAGCACGCAGGCCGCGATCGACGCGATCCTGCTGGCGATGGAATGGCTGGGCCTGGACTACGACGAAGGCCCGATCTACCAGACCCACCGCCTGGACCGCTACCGCGAGGTCGCCGAGCAGCTGGTAGCCGGCGGCCACGCGTACTACGCCTACGAGACCAAGGACGAGCTCGAGGCCATGCGCGAAGCCGCCATGGCCAAGGGCGACAAGCCGCGTTACAGCGGCGCCGCGCGCGATGCCAACCTGCCGTACCGCGACGACCCCAACCGGGTGATCCGCTTCCGCAACCCGCTCGACGGCACGGTGGCGTGGGACGACAAGGTCAAGGGCCGCATCGAGATCGCCAACAGCGAACTGGACGACCTGGTGATCTTCCGTTCCGACGGTTACGCGACCTACAACTTCGCGGTGGTCGTCGACGACCTGGACATGGGCATCACCGACGTGGTGCGCGGCGACGACCACGTGAACAACACCCCGCGCCAGATCAACATCTACAAGGCACTCGGCGCGGCGGTGCCGCACTTCGCTCACCTGCCGATGATCCTCGATCCCGAGGGCGCCAAGCTGTCCAAGCGCACCGGCGCGGCCGACGTCATGCAGTACCGCGACATGGGCTACCTGCCGCACGCGCTGCTCAACTACCTGGCGCGGCTGGGCTGGTCCCACGGTGACCAGGAAATCTTCTCGATCGCCGAGCTGCAGTCGCTGTTCGACCTCAAGGATGTGAACGCCAAAGCGGCGCGCATGGACCCGGCCAAGCTGGGCTGGCTCAACCAGCAGTACCTGAAAAGCGATGCGCCTGACGATGTCGCGCGGCACCTGGAGTGGCACCTGCGCGAGGCGGGGTACGACCTCGCCAGGGGGCCGGTGCCGGCCGACATCGTGCTGGCGCTGCGCGACCGCGTGCAGACGCTCAAGGAGATGGCCGAACGCGCCGCCGTGTGGTTCGGCCCGCTGGTCGAATACGACGAGGCTGCCGTCGCCAAGCACCTCAGGCCTGCAGCACGCGCCCCGCTGGCCGACGCGCGCGGGCGCCTCGCCGCGCTCGGCGAGTGGACCGTCGACGCGATCAGCGCGGCCCTGCACGAGACCGCTGCCGCGTTGGAACTGGGCATGGGCAAGGTCGCCCAGCCGCTGCGCGTAGCCATTACCGGCACCCAGGTCAGCCCCGACATTGGCCACACCGTGTACCTGGCCGGCCGGGACGAGGCGCTGGCCCGGATCGACGCAGCGCTTGCAAAAGTGCCGGACGGGGCCTAGATCAGGGCCATGGGCCACGCTTGCACCGATCCGAAGCACCACGTCCACGATGCCGACGCGTACGTGGGCGAGGTCGAGCGCGTGTGCCAGCAGCGTGGCCTGCGCCTGACCCCGATCCGCGCCAATGCATTGCGCCTGATCGCCGACGCCGAGCGCCCGCTCAAGGCCTACGAGCTGCTCGACCTGATGAAGGCCACGCACGACGCCGCGGCCCCGCCGACGGTGTATCGCGCGCTGGAGTTCCTGCTCGAGCACGGCTTCATCCACAAGCTGGCATCGGTCAATGCCTTCGTCGGATGCCACCACCCGGCATCCGAGCCGCACGCCGTGCCGTTCCTGATCTGCGACCGCTGCCAGTCGGCCACCGAGTTGGAGGACGAGCAGATCGTCGCCTCGCTCGACCGCCGCGCCCGCGCGCTGGGCTTCGTGCCGCAGGCGCAGACGCTGGAAGTGCATGGGCTGTGTGCGACCTGTGTGGCGGCCGGTTAACCGGGACGCCGACCGCGCACCGCGTCTTCTGTAGGAGCGGCTTCAGCCGCGATCATCGCCAGAAGCAGGCACAGCCCTCTGTAGGAGCGACGTAAGTCGCGACCGGCGCTACTTCGAATACATCTCGGTCGCGACTTACGTCGCTCCCACAAAGGTCTTTAAGCATTACGGCAACGTGATCGCGGCTGAAGCCGCTCCTACAGGTCGCGCGCGGCAGGGGCTTGGTGCGCGACCAGACGAAGAAGCCCGCCGGGTGGCGGGCTTCTTGGAAGCGGTCAGCGTGCAGCCAGGCCTCAGAAGAACGCCCGCACCCCGAACGCCACGCCACGGCCCGGCAGCGGCGCCAGGTCCTTGAGGAACGAGGTGTGCGACCGCGCTTCCTCGTCCAGCAGGTTGCTGCCGTCCAGGAACACTTCCCACGCATTGCCGCCGGCGGTATCGACATGCCACGCCAGGTGGGCGTCGACCAGGGTGTAGCCGGGCGTTTCGGTCTCGAAGGCGGCCACGTCGTCCTGGCGTGCATAGCGTACCGCTCCGAGCGAGGCCCGCCATGCGCCCGATGCCCAGCGCAGCTCGCCACCGACACGCGACGGCGCGATTCGAGGCAGGTTCCCGCTGCGCGAAAGTTCGGCGGTGTAGTCGTCGTTGTGGTCGCCGTGGGGTACTGACACAGTGACTTCGCGCGTGCCGCTGCCGTCGAGTTCGCCGCGCACCACGTCGCCGAACACACGCACCGCCCACGTGCCGGTGGCGTTCTCGGCAAGCGTCCAGTCGGCCTCGGCCTCGGCGCCGTTGAACATGGCGTCGTCCTGCGTCCACAGCCGGACCGGGCCGCCGTCGTCGATGCCCGTGTCGGCCAGGTAGACGAAGTCGTCGAAACGCGCGTGGTAGACCGACGCGCTCAACCGCAGCGGGCCGCTGTGCCAGTGCAGGCCCAGTTCGGCGCGCTTGGAGGTTTCCACGTCCAGGTCCGGCGTGCCCAGTTCGACGCTGCCGGTGGCGACGTGGAAGCCGTTCGAGTACAGCTCCTCGGCGGTGGGCGAGCGTTGTGCACGGTCCAGGCCGAGCGACAGGTGCAGGTCGGGGTTGAGGTCCCAGCGCAGCGCGCCCGACAGGCTGGTGGTGTCGAACTCGCGGTCCGGGCCGATCGCGGCGTCGGCGATGTCGATGCGGTTGCGGTCGTGGCGTGCGCCCAGTTCGACCGTCAATGGCCCGAAGGCACGTTCGCCGATCCAGAACACGCCGGTGTCGCGCGAGTTCGAGCCGGGGACGAACGCCTCCTCTCCGATGGCCAGGAAGTCGCGCTGCGACCACTGCACGCCCAGCGCGCCGTTCCAGCCAGCCAGCGGCCGGTGCACGAGCTCGACGCGCGCCTCGGTGCTGTCGTTGTCGAAGACCGTGCCGACCTCGTCGCCCTCGAACTCGGTGTGGGTGTACTCGGTGTTGGCCAGCTTCACGCGCAGCGATTCGAACGCGCCCAGGTCGTCCAAGCCACCGCGCAGCTCGGTGCGGCGCTGGTCCATGACGATGCGGACAGCCTCCTCGCCATGGTCTTCTTGCTCATGGTCGTCGTGGTCCTCTTCTTCGCCTTCGTGCTCCTCGTGCCCCTCTTCATGCGCATGGCCGGGGACGCCGTAGCGCGTGTTGAACAGGCTGTAGCCCACGCCGACGAAGCCGCGGTTGCCGACCCAGGAGACGCCGAGTCCGGCGGCATCGGTGCGGATGGCGCTGTTGGGCAGCACGCCGAAGGCACCGAGCTCTTCCTCGTGTTCGTCGCCCTCTTCCTCGTGCGCTTCGTCGCCATGCGCGGCCACGCTCTCGGCGAAGCCGGGGATGTCGTAGTCACCGGTTTCGCGGTGCAGCGCGTCGAAGTGGAACACCACGTTGCCGCTGCCGGCCTCGGCGGTACCGTCCAGGCGGACCATGCCGGTGCGCTCGTCGTTGACGCTGCCGGCCCGCAGCTCGGTGCGGCCCTCCAGCGGCTGCGCGGTGACCGCCTCGGGGATACGCCCGTCGATGACGTTGACGGCGCCACCGATCGCGCCACTGCCGTACAGCAGGGTGGCCGGGCCCTTCAGCACTTCGATCTGGTTGGCCAGGAACGGCTCGATGCTGACGGCGTGGTCCACGCTGACCGTGGACACGTCGCCCGAGCCCAGTCCGTCGCTGAGCACCTGCACGCGGGCGCCGTCGAAGCCGCGGATGATCGGCCGGCCCACGCCGGGCCCGAAGTACGACGACTGCACGCCCGGCAGCTTGTTGACGGTCTCGCCCAGGGAGTTGGCCTTGGCGGCGTCGAGCTGCTCGCCGGCCAGCACGTCGACCGGCCGGGTCAGGTCCTCGGCCGTCCGGGCCAAGGGGTTGGCGCGCACGACGATCGCGTCCAGGTCGGTCGCCTCGGTATGGCGCGGGTCCTCCTGTGCCCAGAGGGCGGGCGACAGGGCAAGCAGGGCGAGGAAGAGGGGCGTACGGCGCAGGCAAGAAGGTTTCATCACGTGTGTCGGGTACACTGGCGAAGGCAAGAAACGAAATGTTATATTGTTTCAAATGGACTCGCACCCCCCCAAAGTCATGCCCGCAACCCGGACCGCCCCGGCGGCGCTCGCCACGGCCGACCGCGTCGGCTTTGCCGCCTCGTTCCTGTGCGCCATCCACTGTGCTTTGCTGCCGCTGGTGCTGGCCCTGGCGCCTGCGTTCGGGTTGAAGCTGGGCGGTTGGGTCGACTTCGACCAGGCGTTCGTGGTGTTCGCCACCCTGCTGGGGGCGACCACGTTGACGCTGGGCTACCGCAGGCACCGGGGCTTCCACGCCTGGGCGCTGCTGGTGCCGGGCCTGGCGATGGTGTGGGCGGCTTCGTTCACGCCGCTGCACAACCACTCGCTGACCCACCTGGTGATGATGGTGGTGGGCGGCGTGCTGCTGGCGCTGGCGCACCTGGTCAACCTGCGCCTGACCCACGCGGCGACTGGGCGGGGCTGAACGGCGCGACGCGCCCGCTGTGATAGCCTCTGCGGCCGCTCGCGCCCCCGGCGCGGCCTTATAATGCGATCACCTCGCAGGATTCCGCGCCGATCGGCGCGGTTTTTCACTTTACGGATTCAGGAGCAGCACCATGGGTAAGGGCGACCGCAAGACCGCCAAGGGCAAGCGTTTCAACTCCAGCTACGGCAACGTCCGCACCGCTGGTGCCACCACCAAGGCCACCGGCGCTGCAGCTGCCCCGGTTGCCAAGAAGACCACCAAGTCCGTCGCCAAGGCGCCGGCCAAGAAGGTCACCAAGAAGACCGTCGCCAAGGACTGAGCGCCACGCGCACCGTTGCGACGCTTCGATCGAAAAGCCCCGCCAGTGCGGGGCTTTTTCGTTGGGGCGAGCGCACGCGACTGGCGCGCTGTGTCAGGCGACCCGCATGCCCGCGACGCGCACGGACACGCACAGGTCGCCGCCCAGCCAATAGCAGAGTTCGGACGGGTGGCCGACGCGCCACTGCACGAAGTCGGCGCGCATGCCGACGCGCAGCGCGCCGCGATCCTGCAGGCCGAGGGCACGGGCCGCGTGGACGGTCGCGCCGCGTAGCGCTTCTTCCGGTGTCAGGCGGAAGTGGGTGCACGCCAGCTGCATCGCCTGGCGGAGCGACAGCAGCGGTGACGTCCCGGGATTGCAGTCGGTCGCCACCGCCATCGGCACGCCCTGGCCGCGGAACGCGTCGAGGGGTGGCAGCTTCGTCTCGCGTAGCACGTGGAACGCACCGGGCAGCAGCACGGCCACCGCGCCGCGCCCGGCCATCGCGCGTACGCCTTCGCTGGAGGTGTGCTCGACGTGGTCGGCCGACAGGCCGGCGTATTCGGCCACCAGTGCGGCGCCTCCGAGGTCGCTGAGCTGGTCGGCGTGCAGCTTCACCGGCAGGTCGAGCGCCCGTGCGGCATCGAACACCCGCCGTGTTTGCGCCGGCGAGAAGCCGATGCCCTCGCAGAACGCGTCCACCGCGTCCACCAGGCCCTCGTCGTGGAGCCGTGGCAGCCATTCGACGACGGCGTCGATGTAGGCGTCGGCGCGGCCTTCGAACTCCGGCGGCAGCGCATGCGCCGCCAGGTACGTGGTGCGGACCTCGATGCCCAGGGCCTCGCCGACCTGGCGCGCTACGCGCAGCATCTTGCGCTCGTTGGCCAGGTCCAGGCCGTAGCCGGACTTGATCTCGATGGTGGTGACGCCGTCGGCCGCCAGTGCGTGGGCGCGCGGCAAGGACTGCGCCAGCAACTGGTCCTCGCTGGCGGCACGCACCGCCCGAACGGTCGACAGGATGCCGCCGCCGGCGCGGGCGATCGCCTCGTAACTCTCGCCCTGCAGGCGCATCTCGAACTCGCGCGCGCGGTCGCCGGCGAACACCAGGTGCGTGTGGCAATCGACAAGGCCGGGGGTGATCCAGCCGGTGGCCTCGATGACCTCGCGTGCCAGTGATTCCGGCGGGCCCGGAAGCGCGTCGCGGGGCCCGACGTGCGTGATCACGCCGTCGCGCCACGCCAGTACGCCATCGGCGATCCCGCCATAGCCGCTGTCCCCATCGAGCGTCGCCAGGGACGCGCCAATGACGATCCCGTCCCACTGCTTGTCGTGTCCGTTGCCCATCCGCGCATTGTAGGCGGGCGGGGGAGGGCGGCTGCCCGCGGCGAGAACTGATCGATAATCCCCGCATGCAGACTTCGACCACCCCCCGTCTCTGGCAGCCGGCCGATGGCTGGCAGCCCCTGTACGTCGACGCCTCGCATGGCCTGGCGGCCGGCACGCGCCTGCTGCCCGGCATCGCCAACCTGCACTCGCACGCGTTCCAGCGCGCCATGGCCGGCATGGCCGAGCGGCGCGGCGACAGCGACCAGGACAGCTTCTGGACGTGGCGGGACACCATGTACCGCTTCGCCGGCCGGTTCGATCCGGACACGCTGCGCGCCGTCGCCGCGCAGCTCTACGTGGAGATGCTGGAAGCCGGCTACACCACCGTCTGCGAGTTCCACTACCTGCACCATGCCCCCGACGGCCGGCCGTACGACGACCACGCGGCGATGTCGCGTGCACTGATCGAAGCCGCACGCGAAACCGGCATCCGCCTGACTCTGCTGCCGGTGCTGTACATGACCGGCGGTTTCGACGGCCGCGCGCTGGGCGAGCGCCAGCGGCGGTTCGGGCACGACGTCGACGGCTACCTGCGCCTGCTCGACACCTTGCGCGCCGAGGAGACCGACGCGCTGCGCGTGGGTTGCGCGCTGCACAGCCTGCGCGCGGTGCCGCCCGACGCGATGGCGGCGGTGCTGGCCGCGCTGCCGTCCGACAGCCGCATCCACATCCACATCGCCGAGCAGACCGGCGAGGTCGACGACTGCGTCGCCGTGCGCGGCGTGCGGCCGGTGCAGTGGCTGCTGGACCATGCTGACGTCGATGCGCGCTGGACGCTGGTGCACGCCACCCACCTGGACGACGCGGAAGTCGCAGGCGTGGCGCGCAGCGGCGCGACGGTGGCGATCTGCCCCACCACCGAGGCCAACCTCGGCGATGGGCTGTTCCGGCTGCGCGACTACCTGGACGCCGGCGGCGCGTGGGGCATCGGCTCGGACTCGCACATCTCCGTGAGCCCGGTGGAGGAACTGCGCTGGCTGGAATACGGGCAGCGGCTGTCGACGCGGCGCCGCAACATCGCGACCTCGCCGCAGGTCCGCAGCGCGGGTGAAACGCTGCTGGGCGGCGTACTGGCCAGCGCCGCCGCGTCCACGGGCCACCCGTCCGCTGACGCGCGCGATGGACAGCCCGTCGATGCCTTCTCGCTGTCGGTGGATTCGCCGGTGATGGCCGAGGCTGATGACGGCGATGCCATCGACCGCTGGATATTCAGCGGCAACCGTTCGCTGGTCGACCGGGTGTGGGTGGGCGGACAGTGCGTCGTCGAGGGCGGCCGCCACCGGGCATCCGACGAAGTCACACAGCGCTACCGGGTGGCGATGAAGCGGCTGCTCGAAGACTGAAATGCCTCTGTAGGAGCGGCTTCAGCCGCGATCCAATCTGCGGGCGAGTGCGAAGCTTCTGGTCGCGGCTGAAGCCGCTCCTACAGGTGGGGGGGCGAGGGCGCAGCCCGCGCTGCGACACTCGAGCTCGCGTCGCCGGGGACCGGTTTCGTCGCGGCCAGCGGCCCCTCCGTCGCACGGCCCGGCAAGCCCCGTCGCGACCCGCCAGGCTTCAGGCTCCATCCCCCTCAGGAGCCTGCCGTGTACCGTGTCCTCCGTCCCCTTGCCCTCGCGGTCGCCGCCGCATGCGCGCTGCCCGCCCACGCCATGACCGATGCCGAGCTCGACGCCATCGTCGCCAAGCGCCTGCACGGCGACCGCACCGGCGCGTGTTTCGCGGTCGCGGTCATCGACCAAGTGGTCGCACGCAGCTTCACCTGCGCCGATGCCGGCACCACGCCCCGCGTCGATGCCGGCAGTGCGTTCGAGATCGGCTCGGTCAGCAAGACGCTGACCGCGACGCTGCTGGCCGACCTCATCGAGCGCGGCGAGGCTGACCTGGACGATCCCCTGGCCGGCTACCTGCCCGAAGGCACGGCCGTGCCGGAGTTCGAAGGGGCGCCGATCCTGCTGCGCCATGTCGTCACCCACACCAGCGGCCTGCCGGCACTGCCGCCGGGCGGGCTGGTCAACGACATGGCCGATCCGTATGCGGAGCTGACGCCGCAGGCGCTGCTGGCCGCGTTGTCCGATGTCACGCTGGATCGGGCACCGGGCACCCGCTTCGAGTACTCCAACTACGCCTCGATGCTGCTCTCGTATGCCGTCGCGCGGCGCGCCGGGGGCGACTTCGATGTGCTGCTGCGCGAGCGCGTGTTCACGCCGTTGGCGATGGACGGCGCACACCTGTCCGAACCGCCTGCCGGCGTGCGCACCGCCGTCGGCCACACACCCAACGCGCAAGCGACCGGCGCCTGGCACTTCGACCCCGCGCTGGCCGGCGTCGGCGGCGTGCGGGCGACGCTCGACGACATGGTCCGTTACGTGCAGGCCCACCTCGCGCAGCGTCCGTCGGCGCTGGATGCGGCACTCGCGCGCACGCGCCAGCCGGTCGACACCGCGTCGGGCCAACCGATGGCGATGAACTGGATGCTCGCGCCGGTGGAGGGCCGCACCGTGCACGCGCACGAGGGCGGCACCGGCGGGTTCTACTCGT
>MIDV01000108.1:16384-22062 GCA_001830245.1 Lysobacterales bacterium RIFOXYA1_FULL_69_10
TGCTCGATACGCTGGCCGGGACCTGGCAGTTGCAGGGCGGGCCGCGCATGGAGCTGCGGCGCAAAGGCGACGCGCTGGAGGTCCAAGCCCCCGGCCAACCGGCCTTCGAACTGGGGTACGACGATGCCGGTGACTTCTACCCGCTGGCGCTCGATGCGCTGCTGCGACCGCAGCGCGGTGCGGACGGCACGTACCGCTTCACCTGGCACCAGGGCGGCGGCGTAATGGCGGCGCGGCGGGTCGAGGCGGATGCCACGGCGGTACCGGCTTCGGCACCAGCACTGACGCCCACGCAGCTGGGCGCGTACGCAGGCACGTACCCGCTGATGCCATCGATGGCGCTCGAGGTGCGTGTGCAGGGCGACACCCTGTTCGCGCAGGCCACCGGGCAGGGCGCGTTCCCGCTGGCACCGGTGTCGACCGACGTGTTCGAAGCCGCCGAGTACGGCATCGAGATCCGCTTCGAGCGCGACGACGGCGGCGAGGTCACCGCGCTCGCGTTGCACCAGGGTGGCCAGATCCTTCGCGGTGCGCGACGCTAGGGCGATGCCGATGAACGCACCGCCCGCACCGCCGCCGTCGTATCCGCTGGACCGCTCGCTGCCGCCCGACGTACTCATCGGCGGCAACACGGTCTGGAGCCGCTACCGCCAGTTTCCGGTGTTCAGCGGTCCGTGGCTGCGCGGGCGGACGGTGCTGTTCGCATCGGTGATCGCGGTGTTCGCCGCGGTCACCGCGTTCGGCGTGGGTTTCTCGGCGCGGGACTATGGCGTGGGCGTGCTCTCGGGCCTGCACCTGCTGGCGGCGTTCACGCTGATGGCCACCGCCGGCCCGGCGCTGGCGACATGGGTGCGTTACCGGCGCTGGCCCGCAGTGAAGGAACGCCGTGGCGTCGTGCTGGCGGTGCTGGTCGGCATCGGCGTGAGCTTCGTGGCCGACTTCTGGGCGTCGTCGTATGTGGAGCAGGTGGTCGAGGCCGCCTACCGCAGCAACGACCAGCCCCTACCCGCAATCGCCGAAGAAGTGCCGATGGCCGAGCGCGCCGTCGCGCTCACCATCAACCTGGCCTTCCTTGTGGTGGTCTACGGCCTGTTCGGCGGCGGCCTGGCATTGCGCGCCTACTTCAGCGAGCAGCGGCGCTGGCTGGACAACCACCACGCGCAGGAAGTCGCGCAGTTGCGCGAGGCCAAGCAGCACAGCGACCTGCGCCTGGGCGTGCTGCAGGCCCAGGTCGAGCCGCACTTCCTGTTCAACACGCTGGCCTCGGTACGCGCGCTGGTGCGGCAGGACCCGGCGCAGGCCGAAGCCACGCTGGACGCGCTGGTCGACCACCTGCGCTCCACCATCCCGCAACTGCGCGACGACGGCGACGGCCTGGTGCATTCCACGCTCGGCCAGCAGCTGGACATCTGCGCCAGCTACCTGGAGCTGATGCGGCTGCGGATGGGCGGGCGGCTGTCGTACGCGATCGAAGCCGATGAGGGCCTGCGCGCCCGGCCGTACCCGCCGCTGCTGCTGATCACACTGGTGGAGAACGCGATCAAGCACGGCATCGAGCCCAAGCCCGGCCCCGGCCGCGTCGTGGTGCGCGCGCTGGAGGATGCCGACCACCTCAACGTCACGGTGGTCGACGACGGCGTCGGGCTGCAGCCCGGGCTCGGCAGCGGCGTCGGCCTGGCCAACGTGCGCGAGCAGCTGCTGGAGCGCTACGGCGGCCGCGCGGCGCTGCATATGCGCAGCACGCCGGGGCAGGGCGTGGAGGCGGAGATCCGCTTGCCGCTTGAAGCGCCGGAAACGACGGTCGAACCGGATGGAGCGCGCGCATGACGTCGAGCGGGCTTGTCGCCATCGTGGCCGAGGACGAAGCGCCGCAGCGCGCCGCCCTGCTGTCGATGCTGGCCGACGCCTGGCCGGAACTGGAATCGGTGACGGCCTGCGACGACGGCGTGGCCGCGTTGCAGGCCGTGGCCGAGTTGCGACCGGCCGTGGCCTTCCTGGACATCCGCATGCCGGGTGTCAGCGGCCTGGACGTGGCGCGCGCGGTGGTCGCCGCCGGCGGGCTGGTGGTGTTCACCACCGCGTACGACGAATACGCGATCCGCGCGTTCGAGGCCGGCGCCGTGGACTACCTGCTCAAGCCGGTGCAGCCGGTACACCTGGCGCGGGCCGTGGGCCGACTGCGCGAGCGTCTGGCGACGCGCGACGACGGCGACCTTCAAGCCCGCGTCGATGAACTGGAGGCCGCGCTGCGCCCGCGCGGCGATCGCCAGGTGCGCTGGATCAGCGCCAGCGTCGGCGACAGCGTGCGCATGATCGGCATCGACGAGGTGCTGTATTTCCAGGCGCAGGACAAGTACGTGCGCGTGGTGACCGGAGAGGCCGAGGCGGTGATCCGCACGCCGCTCAAGGACCTGCTCGCAGGCCTGGATCCAGACACGTTCTGGCAGGTGCACCGCGGCGTGGTGGTGCGCGTGGCGGCCATCGACCGCGTGCGCAAGGACGAGCTGGGCAAGTGGCACCTGTGCCTGCGCGGACGCGGCGAATCGCTGCCGGTCAGCGGGGCGTTCCTGCACCGCTTCCGCGGGATGTAGGCCTCAGGCCGTCACGAACAGGTCGGCCACGGCGACACCGGCCCCGGGCAACGCACCTTCCAGTTCGAGCAGGAACCGCTTGGTCGGCAACCCGCCGCCGAACCCGGTGAGCGAGCCGTCGGCACCGATCACGCGGTGGCACGGCCGCACGATGGGCAGCGGGTTGCGGCCGTTGGCCGCGCCCACCGCGCGCATGGCGGACGGGTTGCCGATGCGCTGCGCCAGTTGCGCGTAGCTCCACGTTTCGCCGAAGGGGATCGCGTCCAGCGCATCCCACACCGCCAGCTGGAATGCGGTGCCCCGCGGTGCCAGCGGCAGTTCGAACGTGCGGCGGGCGCCGTCGAAATATTCGCGCAGTTGCGCGGCGGCCGCGTCGATCACCGGATGCATGCCGGCCTGCCAGTCGTCGTCGCGCTTGACCGGATGCCGGTTGTCGCGGAATTCGATGGCGCGCAGGCCGGCATCATCGGCGGCGATGAACAGCGGGCCGACCGGGCTGTCGATGTGGGTCCAGGTGGTGCTCATGTCGTTGCCCTCTTGCGGGGTGTGCGGGGTGCGGGCGCGGCCAGCGCCGCGCCGCGCCACAGGTGGATCACGGCGTACGCGCGCCACGGACGCCAGGCCTCCGCCCGTGCGGCCAGCGCCCGCGCCGTCAGCCGGCTGCCATCGCCGGGCAGGGTCTTCTGCAGCACCAGGTCTTCCGCGGGAAACGCATCGGGATGACCGAGCGCGCGCATCGCGATGTACTGCGCGGTCCACGGCCCGATGCCGGGCAGCGCGACCCATCGCGCGGCGAAATCCTCCAGCGTCCGCTCGGCACGGAAATCCACGCGTCCGTCGAGCAGGGCCGCGGCGACGGCGCGCACGGTGTCGGCGCGCGCGCGGGTCAGGCCGATCGCGCCGAGGTCGGCATCGACCAGCGCATCGGGCGTCGGGAACAGGTGCGTGAGGCCGGCTGCGGGCGCCGCCTCCAGCGGCGTGCCGAAGCGATGCGCGAGACGCGTGGCCAGGGTGCGCGCCGCCGCCACGCTGACCTGCTGGCCGAGGATGGCGCGGACTGCGATCTCGAAGCCGTCCCAGCCGCTGGGCAGCCGCAGGCCGGGGCGCGCGTGCAGCAACGAACGCAGGCCGGGGTCCACCGCGAGCGCGCGTCCGATGGCATCGCGGTCGGCATCCAGGTCGAACATCCGCCGCAGCCGGTTGACCACCGGCAGCAGGCGCGCCGGCGACGTTCCGTGCAGCTCCAGCCGCAGCGCGTGCTCGCCACCGGGCCACGCACCCACGCGCAGCCAGCCGACGGGCTGACCGGGCGATTCGGGTGCCAGCACACGCGCGTATCCGTGTTCGTCGACGACTTCCACGCCGGGCAGTGCGCGCCCGCGCAGGAAATCGAGCATCGCGGCCAGGTCGTACGGCGGCCGGTACCCCAGACGCAGCACCAGCGTCTCGCCCACGGCCTCGCGCGGTTGCCGGCGCAGGTCGCGCGGCGCCATCCGGTAGGCGTCCTTGAAGGTGGTGTTGAAGCGCCGCAGGCTGCCGAACCCGGCGGCCATCGCCACGTCGGTGATCGGCATCGCCGTCTCGGTCAGCAGCTGCTTGGCGAACAGCAGCCGGCGCGTGGCATGCACTCCAAGCGGCGGCGCGCCCAGCCGGTCCACGAACAGGCGCCGCAGCTGCCGTTCGCCCAGGTGCACGCGCTCGGCCAACGCCGCCACGGGCGCCTCGACCAGCACCCCCTCGTCGATCAGCTTGAGCGCACGCGCGACGGTGGCGTCGCCGCGCCGCCAGGTGCCATCGCCCGGGGCCAGCTCCGGACGGCAGCGCAGGCAGGGGCGGAAACCGGCCGCTTCGGCGGCGGCTGCATGGCGGTAGTAGGTGACGTTTTCACGCTTGGGCGCCGGCGCGGGGCAGACGGGGCGGCAGTAGATGCCGGTGCTCCGCACGGCCGTGAAGAACAGGCCGTCGAAACGCGCATCGCGGCTCAGCCGCGCCTGGTCGCAGATCGCCCGGTCCGGCAGCGGCGCCATGGACGTGTCAGGCGGGGCGATCTCGACGGGGGCGGGGAGGGCGACCATGGATGCAGGCTAGCACCGGGCCGCGGCACGGACTCGCCGGAATCGGACATCAATATTGGCGGCCGGCTTGCCCTGTAGGAGCGGCTTCAGCCGCGATCGGGTGCACAGTCGGGCGGCGGGAAAAGCATCGCGGCTGAAGCCGCTCCTACAACAGCCGGGTGTATGTAGGAGCGACGTGAGTCGCGACCTCGCCAAGGCGTGGAGATCGGTCGCGACTCACGTCGCTCCTACAGGGGTCACGGAGTCGCCTCGCGTAGCGCGGGGAGCAACGCCTCCGCATCGCCATCGTGGGGCGTCGCCGGCACGCCCACCAGGCGCGCCAGCAGCGGATACACGTCGACGTTCTCGATCGGCGGCAACACCGTACCCGGACGGAACGCCGGCCCGTGCGCGATGAACAGGGCGCGCATCGAGGGCAGCGCGGGGTCGAAGCCGTGCGAACCGCGATCGTGCGACGGCCGGCTGTCCGCCCAGTCGCGCTTGATCGCATCCCAGCCCTCGTCCATCTGGCAGACGATCGCCGGCACGCGCGGGTGCGTGCCGTAGTGCCAGCGCGCCGGCAGTTCGCCCTTGCGCCAGCATTCGTAGTGGTCATGTCGGCCCAGGAGCTGCGCCTCGGCCTGGGCGGTGCGGCCCGGCAGCGGCGCGAAGCCGACCGACTGGCCGGTCGTGACCACGCGCGCGTCCGTGGCGTCGACCATGTCTTCCACCGCCACCACCTGCCCCGGTCGCACGGTTGCCATGCCGTGGTCGGACGTCACCACGATGTTGACGGCGCCGGCCAGCCCGGCCGAACGCAGGCCCGCCACAAGTCTTCCCAGCGCCGCATCCAGCCGGGCGACCTCGGCCAGCGCCTCGGGCGAGTCGGGGCCATGCGTGTGCGCGGCGTGGTCCAGGTGCTCGAAATACAGCGTGGCCAGGCGTGGACGGGTCGCAGCGGGCTCCTCGAGCCAGGCCAGCACCATGTCGACGCGGGTATCGATGGGGCGGGTGTCGTCGAACTCGTGCCAGC
>MIDV01000108.1:22069-23585 GCA_001830245.1 Lysobacterales bacterium RIFOXYA1_FULL_69_10
CCGCACGCCGTCCACGGCGGCCTCGCTGCCCGGCCATGACAGCGTCGCTGTCGGCAGGCCGGCGCGTTCGGCCGTCACCCACAGCGGTTCGCCGCCCCACCAGCGGCTTTCGCCTACGGCGTCGCGGTCGCTCAGCTTGAAGCCACCCAGGGCCTCGTCCCACATGGTGTTGTGGACGATGCCGTGGCGGTCGGGCCGCAGCCCGGTCACCAGCGTGTAGTGGTTGGGAAAGGTCAACGATGGGTAGGAGGGCGTCATCCATTCGGCGCGCGCGCCGCCGGCGGCCAGCGCGTCGAGCGTCGGCGTGCGCCCCTGGCGGAGGTAGCGGGGGTGGAAGCCGTCCAGCGACACCAGCAGTACCGGCGCGGGGGCCGCGGAGGCGGGCGGCGACGCGTGCCGGGGTGTGGCACAGGCGGACAGGAGCAGGGCGAGCAGGGCCGTCGCGGCCGTGGGGATCATTCGCATGCGGTCATTCTGACGGACGGTTGTTGCGGGATGACTTTAGTCGCTGGCTGCCGTGGCGGGCTTTGCCGATAGTGCCGGCAACCGTCCGGAGCCTTGGCCATGCGCATCCCCACCGTCGTCCTGGTGTCGTTCCTCGTGATGTCCGCCCACGCGCAACCCGCGCCGCCGGCGCCCGCCCTCAGCGCGGCCGAATGCGAGGTCTGGGCGCGCGAGCTGAGCTTCGCCCAATCGGTCGCCGACCGCGATGCTGCGGCGTTCGCATCGCACCTGCACGAGGCTGCCGCATTCGGGGTCAGCCGCCCGGGCACCAGCCGCGGCCGGGACACGGTCACCTCCGACTGGCTCGGGCTGATCAACGGCACCCGGGTGCGCCTGTCCTGGTACCCGACCCACACCGTGATCGGTGGCGAACCAGACATCGCATGGTCCAGCGGCCCGGCCCTATACGAAGCCGTCGACCCCGCCGACCCGGTGCCGCATCGCATCGGCGCGTTCACCTCGGTCTGGCACCGCGGCGGGGACGGGGTGTGGCGGGTGTTGTTCGACGATGGCATCGCTCCGCGGCCGGCCACCCCGGAGGAGGTGGCGGCGTTCCGCGCGGGCCGCAGCGAGACGTGTCCGCGCGGCTGACTTCGTTCTGAATACCCGGGCCGTAGCGGCCGCCGGCGCGGCCCCATCGGCGTATCGTGGGTGGGCGCAGGTGATGCCTGCCGTTGTGTTCCCACCCCGCGAGGTGACGCCATGAACCATCCGATGATGAAACGCCTGCTGGTTGCCGGCGTGCTGGGTGCGGCCGCATTTGCCGCCTCGGCCGAGCCGCCGGTCCAGTCCGAAGCCGACGCACGGGCCCAGGCCCAGCTCGAGGCCGAAGCCGAAGTGCAGGAGGATGCCGACCGCAACTGCATGCGCTACACCGGCACCCGCATCCAGACGCGCGCGATGCGCGAGAAGGGCAAGGACTGCGTGGTCGCGAACGGCCGTGTCTACAGCCGCAGTGATATCGAGCGCACTGGCGCGGTGGACATCGCCGACGCACTGCGGCGCCTGGATT
>MIDV01000108.1:23598-41407 GCA_001830245.1 Lysobacterales bacterium RIFOXYA1_FULL_69_10
ACGACCCGTCCATGCAGTGAAACAACGCCCGGCCACGCCGGGCGTTTTCATTCCGGCCCCTGTAGGAGCGGCTTCAGCCACGAAACCCGGGCCGGACCTCCGCGCCGTTGTAGGAGCGACGTGAGTCGCGAATGGAGGTCCGGGCAGACGCGCGATCGCGACTCACGTCGCTCCTACAAACGCGCCGGTTCGTGTTCTCGACCGAAACGCATGCGGCGCTCACCTCCATCCTGGGGGCGCCGAACCTATCCGGAGAGGCGTTCGCGGCTGAAGCCGCTCCTACAGGCCTCGCCGCCCCTGCGATAATCCCGCCCTCGCCTCCACCGCAGGGCCTGTCCGATGTCCACCCGCCACGACCCCTCCCGCACCGTGCGCGCGCCGCGCGGCACCGAACTCAGCTGCAAGTCGTGGCTGACCGAGGCGCCGTTCCGGATGCTGCAGAACAACCTCGATCCCGACGTGGCCGAGCGTCCGGAGGACCTGGTGGTGTACGGCGGCATCGGCCGGGCCGCGCGCGACTGGGAAAGCTATGACGCGATCCTGCGCACCCTGAAGACGCTGGGCGACGACGAGACCCTGCTGGTGCAGTCGGGCAAGCCGGTCGGCGTGTTCCCGACCCACGCCGATGCCCCGCGCGTGCTGATCGCCAATTCCAACCTGGTGCCGGCGTGGGCGACGTGGGAGCACTTCCACGAGCTGGATCGCAAGGGCCTGATGATGTACGGCCAGATGACCGCGGGCAGTTGGATCTACATCGGCAGCCAGGGGATCGTGCAGGGCACCTACGAGACGTTCGTGGAGATGGGCCGCCAGCACTACGGCGGCAACCTCAAGGGCAAGTGGATCCTGACCGCGGGCCTGGGCGGCATGGGCGGCGCGCAGCCGCTGGCCGCGAGCCTTGCCGGCGCCTGCAGCCTCAACATCGAATGCCAGCAGAGCCGCATCGACTTCCGCCTCAAGACCCGCTACGTCGACGAGCAGGCCACCGACCTCGACGACGCGCTCGCGCGTATCGAGAAGTACACGCAGGCCGGAGAGGCCAGGTCGATCGCCCTGCTGGGCAATGCCGCCGAAGTGCTGCCCGAGCTGGTGCGCCGCGGCGTCAAACCCGACGCGGTCACCGACCAGACCAGCGCCCACGACCCCGTGCACGGCTACCTGCCGGCCGGCTGGTCGGTGGAGCAGTGGCTGGCCGAGCAGCAGGCCGAGCCCGAGCGCGTGCGCGATGCCGCCAAGGCGTCCATGCGTCTGCACGTGGAGGCGATGCTCGCCTTCCACCGCCAGGGCATCCCGACGTTCGACTACGGCAACAATATCCGGCAGATGGCCAAGGACAAGGGCTGCGCCGACGCCTTCGACTTCCCCGGTTTCGTGCCTGCGTACGTGCGCCCGCTCTTCTGCCGTGGCATCGGCCCGTTCCGCTGGGTCGCGCTGTCGGGTGACCCGGAGGACATCTACAGGACCGACGCCAAGGTCAAGGAGCTGATCCCCGACGATGCGGCCCTGCACAACTGGCTGGACATGGCGCGCGAACGCATCGAGTTCCAGGGCCTGCCGGCGCGCATCTGCTGGGTCGGCCTGGGCCAGCGCCACAAGCTCGGCCTGGCGTTCAACGAAATGGTGCGCAACGGCGAGCTCAAGGCGCCGGTCGTCATCGGCCGCGACCACCTCGACAGCGGCAGCGTCGCCTCGCCCAACCGCGAAACCGAGGCGATGAAGGACGGCAGCGATGCCGTATCCGACTGGCCGCTGCTCAACGCCATGCTCAACGTCGCCGGCGGCGCGACCTGGGTCAGCCTGCACCACGGCGGCGGCGTCGGCATGGGGTACAGCCAGCACAGCGGCGTGGTCATCGTCTGCGACGGCAGCGAAGAAGCCGACAGGCGCATCGCCCGCGTGCTGTGGAACGACCCCGGCACCGGCGTCATGCGGCACGCCGATGCCGGCTACGAGATCGCCATCCAGTGCGCGAAGGAGCAGGGGCTGAACTTGCCGATGGTGCACACATGAGCGTGGCAGTCGCGCCCCTGGGCACCAACGCCCACGTGGTCTCCACGACGTCCGATTGGCTTGGCTACGCCGCAAGCCTCGGACATCGGGCGGCTGGGTGAAACCGCGCCCCCTACCGGCGTCCGAGACGGTGCGTTGGGGGATGGTCGGTTGCGGTGCCGTAACCGAAGTGAAGAGCGGCCCTGCGTTCTCGATGGCCCAGGGGTCGACCCTTGCCGCCGTCGCGTCCAGAGATGCACGGGCGGCACGGGACTATGCCACTCGCCATGGCGTACCAACCGTCTTCTCCGATGTCGAGGACTTGATATCCGCGGATGAGGTGGACGCGGTTTATATCGCCACGCCGCCAGCGAGTCATATGGAGTTGGCGCTGAAAGTCGCCCGCGCGGGAAAGCCGTGTTGCGTCGAGAAGCCCATGGCACTCGATTACAGGGAATGCCAAGCGGTGGTGGAGGCATTCGCCGAACGCGGGCTCCCGTTGTTCGTGTCCTACTACCGCAGATCCCTGCCCCGCTTCCTCAAGGTAAAGGAGTGGCTGAGCCAGGGGGCGATAGGGCGCGTCAGGGACGTCCACTGGCACCTGGTCAAACCGCCGTCTCCGCGCGATCTGGATTCGAAGCCGAACTGGCGCACGGATCCGGACCTCGCGCCCGGCGGTTACTTCTCTGACCTGGCGAGTCATGGGCTCGACTTGCTGCAGTTCCTGCTCGGGGACATCGAGGCAGCCAAAGGCTTCGCGACGAACACACAGGGCCTTTACCGGGCCCCGGATGCGGTCAGCGCTTGCTGGAGATTCGAGAGCGGGGCGCTTGGCAGCGGCAGCTGGAACTTTGGTGGGCACCACCGGGAAGACGAGGTCAGGATCATCGGGGCCGAAGGCTCGATCGCCTTCTCCGTATTCGATGAAAGGCCGCTGCGGCTGCGCGCCGGCACTGATGAGCGTTCAGTTTTCATCGACAACCCCGTCAACATCCAGGTCCACCACGTGGAGAACATGATCAGGCACCTGCAGGCAGGGGTGCCGCATCCGTCTCAGGGCGCCTCGGCGGCAAAGACCAACCGGGTCATGTCTGAAATTCTTGGCTACTGACCCCGCATCCGGTCGGGGAGCATTGACCGCTGCTTAATGCCGTCCCCGTTCCAATGGCGGCCAACCCCGCATGGAGCCCCGCCATGGTTACCGAACTCACCGCACCGCCGCATGTTGCCGCCTTCCGGGTCGAGGGCAAGCTGACCGAGGACGGCTACGACGCGGTGGTCGCCGCGCTGGAATCCCGGCTGGCCGAGCACGAGCGCATCGCCATGTACTTCGACATGCGCGGCATGAGCGGCATGACACCGGCCGCGTTCGGCAAGGATGTCGCGTACTCGGTCCGCAAGCTGGGCGAGTGGCACCGCTTCGCGCGCGGCGCGGTGGTCACCGACAGCGACTGGCTGACCGGGCTGGTGCGGTTCGGCTCGGCATTCTTCCCACGCATCGACATGCGCGTGTTCCCCGGCGCCGAGCATGAGCAGGCACTGGCGTGGGCGTCCAGGCCGCTCGAGCCCAGGGACGCCTGACACCGGACAGGCGTAGACGGCGACGGGCGGCCTCGACCCGCTGCCAGGCCCCTCGTGGTGACTTCCGGCAGACGCCGCGCGGGTCGGGCGGCCGTACGGTGCGCCTGTCGCCCCGCTGGCGGTAGGCCCATGTCCTCGCGCATCGCCGATATGCAGCCGCAGGTCGCCGCCCGCTGGGCGGGCGCGCTGTACCTGGCGATCATCGCAGGCGGGCTGTTCGCCGAGGCGTTCGTCCGGGGCGCGTTGATCGTCCCGGGTGACCCGGCTGCCACGGCGGCGAACATCTTCGCGAACGAGGGTTTGTACCGGCTGGGCTTCGCCGTCCACCTGGCCTACCTGTCCTGCGCGGTCGTGGTGTCGGTGCTCCTGTACGGCCTGTTGCGCAACGTCGGGCCGGGACTGGCGTTGCTCGCGCTGTGCCTCAACCTGGTGGGGATCGCGGTCGAGGCGTCGAGCCTCCTGCAACTGCTTGCGCCACTGCGGGTGCTGGGCGATCCGGCACTGGTCGGGTTGCCAGACACGCACGTGCAGGCGATGGCCTATGCGTCCGCGCGTCTGTTCGCCAACGGCTTCGGCATGGGCCTGGTGTTCTTCGGCGGGTTCTGCATCGCCATCGGCACCTTGATCGCCCGTTCGACGTTCCTGCCACGGCTGCTCGGCCTGCTGATGGTGCTGGCGGGCCTCTGCTACATCGTCAACAGTTTCGCGGGCTTCCTGTCGCCCGCATTGGGCGCGCAGCTGTTCCCGTGGATCCTGCTGCCGTGCCTGGTCGCGGAGCTGTCGCTGGCGCTGTGGCTGCTGGTGAAGGGCGTGGATGCCCGGCAACTGCCGTAGGCGCACTGACTGTCGAAAGCCCGCATGCTCGCCCGTCGTACCGGTGTACACGGTGCGGCGGAGGCCGCCGTACCATTCCCTGCGGCCTGCAAATGGATACCCGATGAGCACCGATCCCCACGCCAGCCCCGAGCCCGCTACCGTCGCCCCGGCCGCGGCGGCCGCGGCGGCCGCGGCGGCCGGTGCCGAATCCCACTCGCTCTGGTCGGAACTGCGCGACGCCATCCGCGGCACCGGCGCGGACTACACGACCATCCCGCGGCGTCGCGCGGTGTTCCTGCTGGCGGTGCCAATGGTGCTGGAGCTGGTGCTGGAGTCGACCTTCGCGGTGGTCGACATCTTCTTCGTCGGCAAGCTCGGTGCGTCGGCGGTGGCGACGGTCGGGCTGACCGAGAGCTACCTGTTCCTGCTGTATTCCATTGCGATCGGACTGGCGATGGGCGTGACCGCGCTGGTCGCGCGTCGCATCGGCGAGCACCGTCGCGAGGAGGCGGCGGTTACCGCGGCGCAGGCGGTATGGCTGGCGGTACTGGTGTCGGTGCCGTTCGCGCTGGTCGGCATCGTGTGGGCTCGCGAACTGCTCGCGCTGATGGGCGCCGACGAGTGGACGCTCACCCACGGCGTGCCGTACATGCAATGGATGCTGGGCGGCAACGTTGTGATCATGCTGCTGTTCGTGATCAACGCGGTTTTCCGTGGCGCCGGTGATGCGGCCATCGCGATGCGGGTGCTGTGGGTCGCCAACGGCCTGAACATCGTCCTGGACCCCATCCTGATCTTCGGTTGGGGGCCCGTGCCGGCGATGGGCATCGAGGGCGCGGCCATCGCCACCACCATCGGGCGCGGTGCGGGCGTGCTGATGCAGCTGTGGATCCTCTTCCGCGGCGGCCAGCACATCCGCGTGCTCGGGACGCACCTGGCGCTGCAGGGCGCGGCGCTGTGGCACATCGTGCGCACCTCGCTGGGCGGGGTGGGGCAGATGATCGTCGCGATGACGTCGTGGATCTTCCTGATGCGCATCCTGGCCAGCATCGGCAGCGAGGCGGTGGCCGGTGCCACCATCGCCATCCGCATCATGATGTTCACCATGATGCCGGCCTGGGGCATGTCCAATGCCGCCGCCACGCTCGTGGGCCAGAATCTGGGCGCGCACGAGCCGGGTCGCGCGGAGGCGTCGGTGTGGCGGATCGGCTGGTACAACATGGCGTACCTGGTGGCCGTGTCGATCGTGTTCTTCCTGTTCCCGCGCGAGCTGGTGGGCCTGTTCACCGACGACACCGCGGTGGTGGACGTCGGCGCGGAATGGCTGCGGATCCTGTCCTACTCGTTCTTCGTCTACGGCTGGTGGATGGTCACCGTGCAGGCGTTCAACGGCGCCGGCGACACGGTGACGCCGACCAAGATCAATGCGGTGTTCTTCTGGCTCATCCAGATCCCGCTGTGCTGGTGGCTCGCGTTGCAGCTGGGCTGGCAGCAGACCGGCGTGTTCTGGGGTGTGTTCGTGTCCGAGACCGCGGTCGGGCTGTTCACGCTGTGGCTGTTCACCCGTGGGCGCTGGAAGACCGTGCAGGTATGACAGCGCCGCCGCGACCGTTCCACGACCACAAGGAGGCCCCATGAAAAAGACCTATCGCGCGAGCTGCCACTGCGGGCGCGTTGCCGTCGATGCCGACCTGGATCTCACGCAACCCAGCTACCGCTGCAACTGCTCGATCTGCCGACGCATCCGCTTCTGGCCGGCGGTGGCGCCGCCCGAAGACGTTCGCATCGTGGCCGGCGAGGACGAACTGACCCGCTACGTGTTTGCCGGGATGCGCAACCACCACTACTTCTGCCGGCACTGCGGCGTACGGGTATTCGGCCTGGGCAACGACACGCCGATCGGCACGATGTACGGCATCAACATCGGCTGCCTGGAGGGCGTGGACGAGGCGACGTTGTCGAACATTCCTATCAAGTATGTCGACGGGATGCATGATCGCTGGGATGCCGCACCGGAGTTCACGGGGCATCTTTGACGCGTGACAGTTCGGCAAGTGCAGGAGGGGCTATGAATCCCGGCGACCCGTTCGACCTGGACCGCTTCATCCAGGCGCAGGCCGGGACGTATGCCCAGGCCCTGGCCGAGTTGCACGGCGGCCGCAAGCGCACGCACTGGATGTGGTTCGTCTTCCCGCAGCTGGTGGGACTGGGGCATAGCGCCATGTCCAGGCGTTTCGGTATCAGCGGGCTGGCCGAGGCGCGGGCCTACCTGTCGCATCCGGTGCTGGGCGCCCGGCTGCGTGAGTGCAGCGACGTGGTGGCGGCGTCGACCGTGTCCGCGCACGACCTGTTCGGCTCGCCGGACGACCTCAAGCTGCGCTCGTGCATGACGCTGTTCGAGGCGGCGGGCGATGACCCGTGTTTCCGCGCGGTGCTCGCCTCCAAGTTCGATGGCACCCCGTGCACCCGGACGCTGGAGTTGCTGCACGCACGCGGTCCGTAGGATGGGTGGAGCGACGCGATACCCGTCAAACCGGTGCCCGTGGATTAATGCTGATGGGGATGGCCCCCGGCTCCACCCATCCTACGGATCACTCCAGCGCCGGCTCGAACGCATCGAGGATGGGGCAGGGCTTGCCATCCACCGTGCCGCCGCAGCGTCGTGCCAGCCGCGCCAGCGCATCGCGGGCCGCCTGCAGGTCGGCGATCTTCGCGTCGAGCGCGGTGATCCGGGCTTCGGCCAGCGCGTGCACGCGGCGACGGTCGGCCGTGGCGTCCAGGGCCAGCAGTTCGCCGATCTCCTCCAGCGTGAAGCCCGCCGCCTGCGCCGAACGGATGAAACGCAGGCGGCCGACGTCGCCGCCGTCGTAGCGCCGGATGCCCCCGCCGAGCGCCCCATGCGTGCGCGCCGGGACGGGCAGCAGGCCGCGCCGCTGGTAGTAGCGGACCGTTTCCACGCCAACACCACCCGCGCGGGCGAATTCCGAGATCGACAGGGCGCTCATGCTTGACTCCGTACCGTGGTACGCACGGTACATAGGTCCGGGTCCGCTCCCGGACAAGCCAGGACTCCCACCATGACCCCGACCCCGAGCCCCAAACGGACCGCCATCGTCCACCGGATGGTGACCGCCGAACACGTCTGCCCCTATGGCCTGAAGGCCATCGACCTGCTCAGGCGCAAAGGCTTCACGGTCGACGACCGGCATCTGGAGACGCGCGAGGCGACCGATGCGTTCAAGGCCGAACACGGGGTCGACACCACGCCACAGGTCTTCATCGACGGCAACCGCATCGGCGGGTACGAAGACCTGCGCCGCCACTTCGGGATGAAGATCCGCGACCCCAAGGCGACCAGCTACCGGCCGGTCATCGCCCTGTTCGCCATGACCGCGCTGATGGCGCTGGCGGTCAGCCAGGCCACGCTGGGCACGCCGTTCACGGGCCGTGCGATCGAGTGGTTCATCGCCATCAGCATGTGTGCGCTGGCACTGCTCAAGCTGCAGGACGTGGAGTCGTTCTCCAGCATGTTCCTGGGCTATGACCTGCTGGCCAAACGCTGGGTGCCGTACTCGTACATCTATCCGTTCGCCGAAGGCGCGGCCGGCGTGCTGATGCTGGCCGGCGTGCTGACCTGGCTGTCGGCGCCGCTGGCGCTGTTCATCGGCGGCATCGGCGCGGTGTCGGTGTTCAAGGCCGTGTACATCGACAAGCGCGACATCAAGTGTGCGTGCGTGGGCGGCAACAGCCGGGTGCCGCTGGGCTTCGTGTCGCTGACCGAGAACCTGATGATGGTCGGCATGGCGGTGTGGATGCTGGCGCGCCACGCGTAGCCCGGGTAAGGCCATAGGCCGCACCCGGGCTTCGACCCGGGTGCGCTGCGCTTACCCGGGCTACGCGATCTTCCGAACAGCCGGCCTCACCCGGATTCCGCGACCGGCGGCCGTTTCAGGCTCAACACGACAGTCGTGGCGATGACAGCCGCAACCACGCCCAGCGACACGCCCACGGGGATCTTGAACACGTCCACCAGCAGCATCTTGGCGCCGATGAAGCACAGCACCAGCGACAGCCCGTAGGGCAGCAGGTGGAAGCGGTCGGCCATGCCGGCCAGCATGAAGAACATCGCGCGCAGGCCGAGCACCGCGAACACGTTGGACGTCAGCACGATGAACGGGTCCAGCGTGATGGCGAAGATCGCCGGGATCGAATCCACGGCGAAGATCACGTCGGTCACCGCGATCATCACCAGCACCACGAACAGCGGCGTGTACTTGCGGCGGCTGCCCTGGCCGATCCATAGCGCCTCGCCGTGGTAGCGGCGGATCAGCGGCAGGTGGCCGGTCATCCAGCGCAGCACGGGGTTCTTGTCCATGTCCGGTGCCTGGCCCGCGGCCATCCACATCTTGATGCCTGTCAGCAGCAGGAACGCGCCGAAGACATAGAGGATCCAGTGGAAGCGGACGATCAGCGCCGCGCCGATGAAGATCATGATCGCGCGCAGCACGATAGCGCCGAGCACGCCGATGATCAGCACCCGCTGCTGCGAATGCGCCGGCACGCCGAAGTAGGTGAACAGCATCAGGAAGACAAAGATGTTGTCGACCGCCAGCGCCTTCTCGACCAGGTAACCGGTCAGGAACTCCAGCCCGACGCGGTTGCCGACGACCGGGCCGGCGGTTTCCACCATGTACCACCACAGGCCGGCGTTGAACGCCAGCGCCAGCAGCACCCAGCCGATGCTCCAGTACAGCGCTTCGCGGAACGTCACCTTGTGCGGCCCGCCGTGGCGCATCAGCACCAGGTCGGCCAGCAACGCCACTATTACCACCAGGAAGAAACCACCCCACAGCCAGGGGTTGCCGATCGTGTCCATCCATCCGCTCCGTCAATGAAAAAGGCGCCATCGAACGCAAGGTTCGAGGGCGCCCATACGGACGGATACGTCGGTGGGTGACGTAGTCCGGGCATTGCACCTGTCGCCTTGCGGCGAAGGTCTTGCCCGCCTGCCGTGGCGGCAGGCTGCTGGACCGGGGCATGACGCCCGAATTGACGGCCACAGCGATTGGGAGCTACTCCCCTTCGGGGCGCGATTGTTGGGGCTCGCGCGCCTCCGGTCAACCGTTGGGTCGCCCGGGCCGCGTGGCACGGCCCGGGCGACGCGGTGGCGATCAACCCGCCAGCAGCACCCGGTTCATGCGCTGCACGAAGGCGGCCGGGTCGTCTAGCGGCGCGCCGGCCGCGATCTCGGCCTGCTCCAGCAGCAGGCAAGCCAGGTCGCCGGCCTTCGCGTCGTCGCTTTCGCCTTCGAGCCGCTTGAGCAGCGCGTGGTCCGGGTTGACCTCCAGCGTCGGCCGGCTGTCCGGCAGGTCCTGGCCGGCTTCGCGCAGCAGGCGCGCGAAGTGCGGCGCCATGTCGTGGTCGGCCAGCGCCAGGCACGAGGGTGAATCAGTCAGGCGCGCCGACACGCGCACGTCCTCGACGCGTTCGCCCAGCAGCGACTTGATCCGCGCCAGAAGGGGCTCGGCGGCCCTGGCGGCCTCTTCCTGCTTCTGCTTGCCGGCTTCGTCCAGCGGCAGCTCACCCTTGGCGACGTGCTGCAACCGCTTGCCGTCGTACTCGCGCAGCGAACCGAGCATCCACTCGTCGATGCGGTCCGACATCAGCAGCACTTCGATCTCGCGCGCCTTGAAAGCTTCCAGCTGCGGGCTGCCCGCGGCCGCCGCGTGGGTCTCGGCGGTGACGTACCAGATCGTGTCCTGGCCTTCGGCCATGCGTCCGATGTACTCGTCCAGGGACACGCTCCTGGCGGCGCCGTCGCCGCGCGTCGAAGCAAAGCGCAACAGCTTGGCGATACGCTCGCGGTTGGACGGATCCTCGACGATGCCTTCCTTCAGCGTGTTGCCGAACGCCTGGATGAAGGTGGCGAACTTTTCCGGTTCGTCGCGTGCCAGCGTCTCGACCAGGTCGAGCACGCGCTTCACGCAGCTGGCCTTGATGCGGTCCAGCTGGCGGTTGTGCTGCAGCAGCTCGCGGCTGACGTTGAGCGGCAGGTCGTCGGCGTCCACCACGCCGCGCACGAAGCGCAGGTAGTTGGGCAGCAGCTCCTCGGCGGCGTCCATCACGAACACGCGCTTGATGTAGAGCTTCACGCCCTTGCGCTCGTCGCGCCCGCCCATCATCAGGTCGAACGGCGACTGCGCCGGCAGGTAGAGAAGGGTGGTGAAGCTCTGGTTGCCTTCGACGCGGTTGTGGCTCCACGCCAGCGCGTCGTTGAAATCATGGCCCAGCGACTTGTAGAAGCCCTGGTAGTCCTCGTCGCTGATCTCCGACTTGGGCAGCGTCCATAGCGCGGACGCGGCGTTGACGGTCTCCCATTCGGGCGTCGCGCCCTCGTCCCCGCCCGCGTCCTTGGGCATGCGGATCGGGAAGGCGATGTGCTCCGAGTACCGGTGGACCAGCGAGCGCAGCGTCCAGGCCATCAGGAACTCGTCCTCGTCCGCCTTCAGGTGCAACACCACGGCGGTGCCGCGCTCGGGCAGTTCGACCTGGTCGAGGGTGTACTGGCCCTGGCCGTCGCTCTCCCACTTGACGCCGTCGGACGCCCCGGCGCCGGCGCGACGGGTCAGCACGGTCACGCGGTCGGCGACCACGAACGCGGAATAGAAGCCCACGCCGAACTGGCCGATCAGGCGCGCGTCGGCCTTGGCGTCCTGCGCCATCGCCTCCAGGAAGCGGCGCGTGCCGGAGCTGGCGATGGTGCCGATGTTGGCGACCACCTCGTCGCGCGACATGCCGATGCCGTTGTCGCGGATGGTCACGGTGCGCGCGGCTTCGTCGACGCTGATGTCGATGTGCAGTTCGCCGTCACCGGATAGCAGCGACGGGTCCGCGATCGACTCGAAGCGCAGCTTGTCCAGCGCGTCGGAGGCGTTGGAGACCAGCTCGCGCAGGAAGATTTCCTTGTGCGAGTACAGCGAATGGGTCACCAGGTGCAGGACCTGGGCGACCTCGGCTTCAAAGGCACGGGTTTCGGTGGTGGTGGCGGTCATGTCGGTGTCCGGAGTGCGTGTTGCGGGAGCGACTCCGGACAGTGGGGCCGGGCGGGGCGGAATCAAGCGCCGCCGACCCCCGCGACCGCGACCGGTCAGCCCTTTGCGGCGAAATCGACCACCGGGCTGAAGCCTCCGTAGATCATCCGCTTGCCGTCCAGCGGCATCGGGTTCTTCGATGGGTCCATGCGCGGGTCGTCCATCATCTTCTTCATGCCGGCGTCGCGGGTGGCCTTATCCGGCCATTCGATCCAGGAGAACACCACCGTCTCGTCGGCGGTGGCCTGCACGGCCTTGCGGAAGTCGGTGACCTTGCCGTCCGGGACGTCGTCGCCCCAGCACTCGATCACCCGCAGGGCGCCGAACTCCATGAAGAGCGTGTCGAACGTATTGGCGTAATCGATGAACTTCTGCTTGTTGGCGTTGGGGACCGCCAGGACGAAACCGTCGATGTAGGACATGGGGTGCTCCGGTGGTGGTGCGGCAGGGGCCGCGGGCGCGCGAAGGGCGCGGCCTTCGACAAGGGCGACGGACGGGGCGTGCCGGTTTCGACACCGGCCGGCCGGCGCAGGGCGGCCGGTACACTCGGCCCGTTCCCGCCGCCGCGACCATGCCATGAACCCGCACGCCCCGTTGCGCCGTACGTCGATCCGCCTGCACGCCTTCGCCCTGCTGGCAGCGCTCGCCGCCCTGCCGGCACTGGCCGGCGAGTACGTGCCGCCGCGGCACGAGTGGGCCCGGCAGGCGCCTGCGGAGGCGGGCTTCGACGCCGCGAAACTGGCCGACGCCGTCGCGTATGCGCAGGCCAACGCCGAGGTCGAACCGTCCGACCTGCGGCAGGTGCTGATGGATTCGTTCGGCGCGCGCGAGCCCGGTTACCGCATCCTCGGGCCGGTCCAGCCCCGCGCAGGCGCCAGCGGCGTCATCGTGCGGGGCGGCCGCATCGTCGCCGAGTGGGGCGACCTCGAGCGTGCCGACATGACCTTCAGCGCGGTCAAGAGCTACCTCTCGACCGTCGCCGGGCTGGCGGTGGCGGACGGCCGCATCGCCTCGCTGGATGACAGCGTTGCGCGATACGTGCCGGGTGACCGGTTCGAAGGCGACCACAACGGCGCGATCACCTGGCGCCACCTGCTGCACCAGACCTCCGACTGGAGCGGGACGCTGTGGGACGTCGCCGACTGGGCCGACCGTCCCGAGGGCGACGACCCGGCCAACCGCCCGCTGCGCGCGCCCGGCACGCACTACAAGTACAACGACGTGCGCATCAACCTGCTGGCGTGGGCGCTGATGGAGGTGGTGCGCGAGCCGCTGCCGCAACTGCTGCGGCGTCGGATCATGGACCCCATCGGCGCCTCGTCCACCTGGCGCTGGCACGGCTACGACAATTCATGGGTCGAGCTGGACGGCCTGCGCATGCAGTCGGTGTCCGGCGGCGGCCACTTCGGCGGCGGCATGGTCGTCAGCACGCTGGATCACGCGCGCTTCGGCCTGCTGATGGAGCGCGACGGCGTCTGGGGTGACACGCGCCTGGTCGCGTCGGACTGGATCGCCGAGGCCACCGCGCCGTCGCCGGTGAAGCCGGACTACGGCTACCTGTGGTGGCTCAACACCGGCCGCGAGGCGATCCCGGCCGCGCCCGAATCCGCATTCTGGGCCGCCGGCTTCGGCGGCAATTACGTCTACATCGACCGCGAGCACGACCTGGTCATCGTGCTGCGTTGGACCCCGGACCTGGCCGGCGTGGTGACCCGGACGCTGGCGGCGCTGCAACGCTGATGCTGGAGCTGCTGGTGCTGGGCGTCGTCATCGGCGCCAACAACTTCGCTGCCGCGCTGGCGCTGGGCACGCTGGGGCAGAAGGTGCGGCGCGGGCGCATCGTGCTGGTGTTCGGCGTGTTCGAGTTCGTGATTCCTCTGGTGGGTATCTGGCTGGGCCGCCACGCCGCCGAGCGCATTGCCGACCAGGCCGGCTGGGTGGGCACGGCGCTGCTGGCGGGCGTGGGCCTGTGGACGGTGATCACGGCACAGCGGGGCAACGGTGACGAGGCTCGTTACGCCAAGCGCGCCACCACCTGGCGGGGCCTGGTGGTGCTGGCCTCGCTGCTGAGCATCGACAACCTCATCGTCGGCTTCAGCCTGGGCCTGGGAGGTCGCGAGCCGCTGCTGCTGGCAGGTGTGATCGCCGCGTTCGCCGTGGCCTTCGCCTTCATCGGTCTTTCCCTCGGCGCCCGCGCGCGTCGCCACCACGAACGCTGGGCCGAAACGGCCGCCGGCGTGCTGCTCCTGCTGCTGTCGGCCGCGACCGGTTTCGGCTGGATCTGACGGGCGTCCGGTCCCGTCCTGTGCTTGGGTCGGCACCCGGTACGCAGGGCCTCCGTCACGCCCTTCTACAGCCCCGGGAGTAGCCTGCCGATCTGCCTTGACGAGGCTGCCCAATCCCCGGAGTGTCCCATGTCCGTCGACGTCCCTCCTGTGCCCTTGCCCGATCCGGGCGTGCGGGCATTGGAGGTCGCGGAGAACGAAGGGTGGCCGATGCGTGAACGGCGCCGCCGTCCGAGGACACATGGTGAATCCCTGCCGGTGGCGGGCCGGCGTACGAACGCAGCGGTCCGGCGCTCCAGCCCTCCGGGCGAGGGCAAACGGCGCCTGGATTTGGAACAACTGCTGGCCGAACTCGTCCAGGCCCGCGCCGTGCGCGAAGCGGAGCTGGCGGACCTGCACGCCCTGATCGCGCAGGTCGCCGTCGACCTGGCCCTCGCCAGGCAGTGGCCGATCGCGGGATGCGGGCCGGGGTCCAGTCGCCAGCTCGTGGTCTGGCGCGCGCGCTACGAGGACGTGGGCGCGCACCTTCCGCACTAGGGTGCATTCCGTTCGCGGATGACCGTCCGGCTTTCATGCGGTGTGTGTTGCCTCGGCATCCGATAAATTGCGCCCGGCTCCCTGGATCCGACCGCATGCACGCCCTCGATAACCCGTTCTGGTCCTCGCTGCGCACGCGCCATGCCGACATCGCACGCGTGGCGGAGGGCGTTGCGCGCTATCCGGCCGAGTACGCACCGTTCCTGGGCGTGGCCGATGCGGCCGCCGATGCGCGGCACGGGCTCGAATCGCTGGTCGGGCCGGGGGAGTCGGTATACCTGCTGGGCGTGACCCCGCCGGCCATCGACGGGTGGCGGCGGGAGCCGCTGGGCGAGCTGTCGCAGATGATGCTTGATGCGCCGCTGGAAGAACCGGAGGGCCCCGAAGTCATTGCGCTGACGCCGGCGCATCGCGCGGACGTGCTGGCGCTGGTGGCACTGGTGTACCCGCACTACTTCCGTGAGCGCACGATGGAGCTTGGACGCTACTTCGGGATCTTCGAAGACGGCCGGCTGGCGGCGATGATCGGTGAGCGGCTGGGCACGCCGGACGCGACCGAGATGAGCGCGATCTGCACCCACCCCGCGCACACCGGCCGCGGACTGGCGCGGCGGTTGATGGCGCGGTTGGCGAACGACCTGTTCGCCGCCGGCCGACAGCCGTTCCTGCATGTTGCCCGGCACAACGCGCGGGCCATCGCGCTGTACGAGCACGTTGGCTTCCGGCAGCGGCGGACGATCCCGTTCTTCGCCCTTCACCGATCATCGGACTGACGGGTGTGCCGCTGACCGGGCGTCCACATGGCGCCCGTGATGATCGCGGCTCCACGTCATGGAGAGCCGCGATGTTTCTTTCCTCCCGGCCGGCCATCGCCGCCGCATCGACCGCCCTGGTGCTGCTGCTCGCGGCCTGCAGCGGTGGCACGACCGCCACCGACGGCACGGATACGGACACGCCGGCCGCGCCGGTTGAGCCCGCACCGGACGACGCAAGGCCGCCCGCCGATGACGGTGGCGATGGCACCGACGCGGGCGACGATGCGCCCGCTTCCACGATCCCCGCGCGCTGGCACGGCGACTGGGCGGCCGACGACGCTGGCTGCCGCGAACCCGACGCGCACATCGAACGGCTGACGATCAGCGCCGACGAACTGCGCTTCCACGAAAGCATCGCGGTGCCGCGCAGCGTGGAAACGCTGGACGCCGACAGCATCCGCGTGGAGTCCGACTACGCAGGAGAAGGCCAGCAGTGGACGGCGACGCAGGTGCTGCGCCTGTCCAATGGCGACGCCTCGCTGCAGGTCGACGGCCCGGACGGCGCGAGCATGACGCGGGTCCGTTGCGAGCCTGCCGCGCAATAAGCGCTGCATCGCCGCCTTCCGGAGGAGACGTCATTGAGCAGCGCAATCGAGGAGATGGGGGACAGGCGCTGGCACAGGAGTTCTCCGTGCCCGACGCCGCCACGCTGGCGGTCATCGCCGCGCGCGTGCTGACGGCCGCGCTGCTGGGCGGGCTGATCGGCTGGGAGCGTGAGCGCAAGGGACGCACAGCCGGCCTGAAGACGCACATCCTGGTGGCGATCGGCTCGGCCCTTTTTGTGCTGGCGCCGCTGCTGGCCGACATCGACGGCGGTGACGTCACCCGCGTGATGCAGGGCATCGTCCAGGGCATCGGCTTCCTGGGCGCTGGCGCGATCATCAAGACGGAAAAGGGTGAGCGGGTGGAAGGGCTGACCACTGCCGCCGGTATCTGGATGACCGCCGCCATCGGCATGGCCGCCGGCATGGGCCAGGAGATGGTGGCGCTGATCACCACCGTGGTCGCGCTGATGGTGGTGAACGCGGTGCCGCGGGTGCTGAAGGACGAGTCGCCCTGAGCGTTATCCGTCACTCCTGCGGAGGGAGCACCTGCGAAGGGAGCACTTCGCTGCCGCGATTGTCCTGCGTAGTGGGACGCTGCGAACTTCAAGATGGGTCCCGGCTTTCGCCGGGACGACGGCTTGGGGATGCGATGCCTTCGAGGTAGACAGGACGATCAGTCGATCATGCCGGTCGCGGGCGCGCCGTCGCCGGTTGCAAGCGGTCGCACGTGTTGCAGCAGGCTGACGAGCGTCTTCCCCGGCTCTTCCCACGGCAGCATGTGCGCGGAGCGCTCGAACCACACGCCGCGCTTGTAGGGCGCCTCGACCCGGTCAAGCCATTGCGCGGTAAGTTCGGACGGGGTGAAGTAGTCGTGCCGGCCCATGAACATCAGCACCGGGATCGGGAACCGGTCCACCGGCTTGAAGTCGACCTCCAGGAACTCCGGCAGGATGCGGCCCAGCGTGAACACATTGCCTTCGTTGATCGCGCAGCGGTCGGCGTCGTCGTACTCGGGCGACAGGCGCGGGCCGCGGTAGTAGTAGTTCGACTCGTCGCGGAACGCGCTCAGGCCGCCGTAGTGCTGCGCCCACTTGCGCGCCAGCACGATGCGCTCGCGCGTGATCGGCGTGTCCCCGGGGTAGGGCGCGATGGTGGCCAACTCGTCGAGGGCCGCCTGGTTGCCGTGCAGGCGCGCCTGGTCCACGCCATGCTGGTAGCTGATGCGCTCGTTGTCGCGCACGTTGATGACCTGGCCGACGCCAACGTAGGCGTGGAACAGGTCGGGCCGGCGCATCGCGGCGTGCATCGCGGGGATCGTGCCCCAGCTGTGGCCCATCAGGACCAGCTTGTCCCGGCCGAGCCTGCCGCGCACGTGCTCGGCCATCTCGATGACGTCCTCGACGTATTGCTCGATGCGGACGGTGTCGCCCAGGCCGGCGTGGTCGGTGCGCGCGAACGTCCTGCCGGCGCCACGCTGGTCCCACGTGACCATGGTGAAGTACTCCTCCCACGGCCGCTGAAACTGCCACAGCCCCGGCGTCAACGGTGCGGCCGGGCCACCATGGACGAACAGCACGACCGGATTGGCGCGGTCCTGGCCGCGGATCGTCACCCATTGCTCGACGCCGGCGATCGGCGTGGCGTAGCCCTCCTGCACGCCGTCGGGCGAAACGATGCGGTTGAGCTCGGCGATGATCTCGCGCGCCGGCGCGTAGTCGGATCGGTCCGGGCACTCGGTGGCGTGCGCGAGTGGGGTGGCGATCAGGGCGAAAACGGCAAGCAGACAGCGCAGCAGCATCGGGCGGCTCCTTCGTGGGTTGCACGAAGGGATACGGCGGCGCGCGGATCGGTTGCACGCGCAGCGACTGCGCGCGCAACCGACACCCGGACTGCATCAGAACCGCGAGGCGACCAGCTTCACGTCGGAGTGCTTCCACGCCTGCGCGAGTTGTCTCTCGGCATCGCTGGCGTCGCGCTTGCGGTCCTGCGCCTTCAGGCTGAGCGCCAACCCGTGCAGCGACCAGCCGTTGCCGGGATTGCGCTTGAGCTCGTCGCGATAGACCGTCTCGGCCTCGGCGGGCCGGCCGGCGTCCAGCAGTACCGCGCCCAGCGTGTGGCGCACCGGTGCGTGCCAGCCGGGCGGCTCGTCG
>MIDV01000109.1 GCA_001830245.1 Lysobacterales bacterium RIFOXYA1_FULL_69_10
GTTCCTGCCCCGCGCCACGCTTCACCTCCCCAATGGCAAGCGCTTCACCGTCGTCGCCGACGCGATGGACGAAGCCCATGCCTATGTGGGAAGCGTCACGCTCAATGGCCGGCCACTGGAACGCACCTATCTGGAGCACGAGGAGATTCTCGCCGGTGGCGAACTGCGCTTCACGATGCAGGCCGCACCGGACACGGCGCGGGCCGGCGGGCGACTGGCGCTTCCGTACTCCATGTCGCGCTGAGCAGCGCTACGCGGCTTCCAGCGCATCCAGAACATCGCGCAGCGCGCGCACGCGGGCGGCATCGGTCTGGCTCCAGCTCGTGGACAGGCCCGGCAGCGCGGACGACGGCGTGCGCATCGCGGACATGCGCTGCACTTTCGCGGAGGCATGGAATTCGCAGGCGCGCGTGAGCGAGGCGACCCGCGCGATGTTGCCCTCATCCAGGCCGGCGCCCGGCATGACCTGCAGACGCCCCTGCGCCCCGCTCACGCATGCCGCGATGGCCGCGCTTCCTTGTTCGGCGGTCGCGCGACCGCCCGAGGTCAACAGCCGCGAGAATCCCAGCGCGACGATCCGCTCCAGGGCCGCCGCAGGTTCGCGGACCACGTCGAACGCCCGGTGGAACGTCACCGGTAGCGGCCCCGCCGCGGCCACCAGCTGCCGGCACAGGGCTTCATCGATGTCGCCATCGGCATCCAGTGCCCCGACCACGATGCCGTCGCAGCCCAGGCGCACGCAGGTTTCGATGTCGCGCAGCATCACCTCGGCCTCGAGCGTATCGTAGACGAAGTCGCCGGGGCGGGGTCGGACCAATACGAACAGGGGGATGCGCAGTCGGTCGCGGGCCAATGCCAGGGTTCCGTACGAGGGCGTGGTACCTCCGGTCTCGAGCGCATCGCACAGCTCCACGCGGTTTGCGCCGCCCTGTTGCGCGGCCAACGCGGACACCAGCGACCCGGCCGCGATCTCGAGCAACAAG
>MIDV01000110.1:0-1531 GCA_001830245.1 Lysobacterales bacterium RIFOXYA1_FULL_69_10
GCGGTGCTGCTGGTCACCCACGATGCGCGCCTGTCGGCGCAGTGCGACCGCACGGTGACGCTGGTGGACGGGCGCATCGAGAGCGACAGCGCGTCGCAGCCTGCGCCGGCCTGAGGCGCCGGGTACCCCGTGCCCCGCCATCGGGCCGCTCGCCGGGACTTAACGGTGCCCACGCCATAGTGCCGGGCCACTCCCGCGGAGACCGCCATGACCACCCACGCCTACGGCGCCCACGCCGCCGACAAGCCGCTCGAAGCCCTGACCATCCAGCGCCGTGCGCCCGGACCGCGCGACGTCCAGATCGACATCGCCTACTGCGGGGTCTGCCATTCGGACCTGCACACGGTGCGTTCGGAATGGCAGGGCACGCTGTACCCGTGCGTGCCGGGGCACGAGATCGTCGGGCACGTCAGTGCGGTCGGCAGCGAGGTCACCGTTTTCAAGGTCGGCGACACGGTGGGCGTGGGCTGCATGGTCGACAGCTGCCAGTCGTGCGCCGCGTGCGAGGAAGGCCTGGAGCAATACTGCGACAACGGTTTCGTGGGCACCTACAACGGGCCGACGAAGGACGAACCCGGGCACACGCTGGGCGGCTATTCGCAGCGCATCGTGGTCGACGAGGGCTTCGTGCTGAAGGTGCACCACCCGGCCGACCAGCTGGCCGCCGTCGCGCCGCTGCTGTGCGCGGGCATCACCACGTACTCGCCGCTGCGCCACTGGAAGGTGGGGCCCGGGCAGAAGGTCGGCATCGTCGGTATCGGCGGACTCGGCCACATGGGCATCAAGCTGGCGCACGCGATGGGCGCGCGCGTGGTGGCGTTCACCACGTCCGAGAGCAAGAAGAAGGACGCGCATGCGCTGGGCGCCGACGAGGTGGTGGTGTCGCGCAACCGCGATGAGATGGAGGCGCACACCGGCAGCTTCGATTTCATCCTGGACACGGTGGCGGCGAGCCACAACCTGGACGCCTACACCGCGCTGCTCAAGCGCGACGGCACGCTGTGCCTGGTGGGCGTGCCGGAGGATCCGCACCCCTCGCCCAACGTCGGCCCGCTGATCTTCCGCCGCCGTGCGATCGCCGGCTCGCTGATCGGCGGCATCAAGGAGACGCAGGAGATGCTCGACTTCTGCGCCGAGCACGGGATCGTGTCGGAGATCGAGATGATCCGCATGCAGCAGATCGACGACGCCTACGAGCGGATGCTGCGCAGCGACGTGAAGTACCGCTTCGTGATCGACATGGCGTCGCTGGACGGATAAGCCACCCCGCCTGGCTGCAGGAGCGGCTTCAGGGGCGAGGGCCTTGCCGGGAAACCCTCACGACGTAAGTCGCGACCGCGAGCTCGCACCGGTTTTCCATGGGTCGCGACTTACGTCGCTCCTACAACGGTGCCGTGGGTTGTGTCGTCGGTGTGGGTTCGCGGTCGCGGCTGAAGCCGCGCCTGCAGGTGGCGATCGGGGACGCTGGGACGGTGGAAGCACGCGAGACGGATGCCGTCACGCGCAGCAGCGGGCGGCGACGACTGCGTCC
>MIDV01000110.1:1575-26385 GCA_001830245.1 Lysobacterales bacterium RIFOXYA1_FULL_69_10
GTGACGTCCCGCGCTTCCGTGCCTGCGGCGATCGCCGGTGGCAGGGCTGCGGTCGCACCGCAGGACGTGGCGCATCCGGGAAAGGGAGCCGGGTCCGTTCCGGAGCAGCCGGCCCGTGTGTCGGCCGCCTCTTCGTCGGCGAAGTGGGTGATGCACACGCCGGTTTCCGGCAACACCAGCTCGACGCGGCGCGCGGCATCCCAGTCACCGGCCAGTGCAGCGGCGACCGAGCGCACCTGCTCGTAGCCCGTGGCCAGCAGGAAGGTCGGCGCACGGCCGTAGCTCTTCATGCCGACGATGTAGACGCCCGGGTCCGGGTGCGCGAGTTCCACGGCGCCGTGCGGGCGCACGCTGCCGCAGCTGTGCAGGTTGGGGTCGATCAGCGGCGCCAGCGCCAACGGTGCCTGCGTACCGTGGTCCAGTGCGATACGCAGTTCCGACAGCAGCGCAGCATCGGGGCGGAAGCCGGTGGCGACCACGATCTCGTCGACCGGCGCCAGTGCGCGATCGCCGTCCAGCACCACGATGCCGTCATCGGTTGCCTGCAGGCGCTCAACGTGGAAGCCCGTGGCGGCCTGCACGGTGCCGCCGTCCACCAGCGCACCGATGCGTTGTCCCAGGGCGCCGCGTTCGCGCAACTGGTCGGCGTCGCCGCCGCCCAGCACGCGCCGCAGGCTGCCACGCCGCAAGGCCCACTGGATGGCGGTGTCCGGCGCCTGCTCCGACAGTCGGGCCAGGTCCTGCAGCACGTTGAAGGCGGAGTGGCCGCTGCCGACGACCAGCACGCGCTTGCCGGCGTAGCGCGCGCGTTCGCGGCCGAGCACGTCGGGCATGCCGTAGGCGATGCGGTGCGCGAGCGCGCGCTCGCCCAGTGCCGGCACGCCGCTGGCGCCCATCGGGTTGGGCGTGCGCAGGGTGCCGGAGGCGTCGACCACCGCCTGCGCCAGGACCGCGTGCTCGCCGTGGGCGTCTTCGTAGTGCACCTGGAAGGGCACGTCCGCGCGGTGCGCGTCCTTCATGCGGTCATGGCGCTGCCGGGTCACGGCGCGCACGCGGGCCCCCAGCCGCAGGCGCGGGCCGATCTCCGGCAATGCGGCCAGCGGCCGCAGGTAACGGTCGACCACCTCGCCGCCGGTGGGGAACCCGGCCGGGTCCGGTGCGGCCCAGCCGTGGGCTTCCAGGAGCGCGCGCGCGGCGCGATCGATGTTGAATGCCCACGGCGAGAACATGCGCACGTGTGCCCAGCGCTGCATGCTGGCGCCGACGCCGTCGCCGGCCTCCAGCACCAGCGGCTGCAGGCCGCGCTCGAGCAGGTGGGCGGCGGCGGCCAGGCCGACCGGGCCGGCCCCGATGACGACGACGGGAAGTGCGGTATCCATGGCGTGCTCCTCAGGCGGTGGCCGCGTCGGCGGCGGTGTGCGGGGGGGTGTGGGGCTGCGTGGCGCGGGCGGCATGCGTCGCGGCATCGCGCGGGGCATCGCCCAGGTTGTCGGCGATCAGGCGTTCGACGATCACCACGTCCAGCCACTGGCCGTCCAGGCGGGCATGCTTCTCGTAGGTGCCGACCTCGCGGAAGCCGGCGGCGCGGCAGGCGGCCCGGCTGGCGTGGTTGGACGGGAACACACGCGAGACCACCTTCCAGAAGCCCGCCGCCGCGGCCGCGTCGACCACGCCCTGCAGCAGGCGCTTGCCCACCCCGCGGCCCCGTGCGGCGGCATCGACATACACCGACACCTCGGCAATGCCGGCGTAGCAGGCGCGCGCGCGGTACGGCGACAGGCCGGCCCAGCCGACCACCGCCGGCCCGTCCACCGCGACCAGCAGCGGGTGCGAGCCGCCGTCGCGAATGCGGGCCGCCGCGTCGCTGGCGCTGCGCGGCTCGGTGTCGAAGGTGGCACCGCGCCCGGCGATGCCCTGGTTGTGGATGGCGGCGACGGCGATGGCGTCGTCGACGGTGGCGGGGCGCAGTTCGATCATGGCGGGATTCAGGTTGTCAGTGGCAACTATTAGGGCGGGCGAGACGGGCCGATGCGGCCCGGGTCGTGGAAGCGGGTTATGGGAAAGCGGGTCAGTCGCAGCAGGAAGGCGCGTCGGCGGCCAACGGCGTGCACACGGCCCCGCCCGCGCCCAGTCGCGACTGGGCGGCCCGGGTCAGGCGGCGGATCACTTCGGTGGCGCCGTCGCGGATGCCCGGCTCCAGGTCGCGCAGGACCTCGACCTGCTGGTCGATCAGGGCCTCGTTGATGCGTCGGTAGAGCCTGCGCCCCGGCGCGGTCACGGTCAGCGCATGGGCGCGCGCGTCGTCGGGATCGGCGCGGCGCTCCACATAGCCCTTGCGCACCAGCGCGTCGACCACGCGGGTGGTGGTGCTCTTGTCCAGCATCAGCGCGGCAGCCAGGGCCTGGCTGCGCAGTGGACCGCGCTCGACCAGCGCCTCCAGTGCGTGGCACTGGGTGATCGAGATGTCATGGCAGCAGATCGTGTCGCGGTCGCGGAACTGGTACAGCCGCACCAGTTGGCTGACCGCGGCGTGCAGGCGTTCTGCGTCCTGGCGGAGATCGGGGGCGGTGCGGGCGGGCGGGGCCATGGCGTCGGCGGGCTATTTTGGTTGCGTGTGCCAACTATATGCGCCTTGCGGCCGGCGTCAAGGGGGGCGTGTTGATGGGTGCCGGGTCCACACGGCCGCGTGACCGTGTCACTGCTGTCCGGGCGCCATCGCGCGGCGGCTCTGTTGGCGCGGTCGCGACTTGCGTCGCACCCACAACGGTGCCGTGGGTTGCGTCGTTGGTGTGGTGTCGCGCGTCGCGGCTGAAGCCGCTCCTACAGAATGTGGTGGGTTGCGTGCCGGGCGCTGTTCGCGGTGTTGGCCGGTCAGGTCATGAGGAAATCGAAGACCTTCGACCCGGTGCCGATGTCCTTGCGGTACAGGTCGGTGTAGCCGCAGTGCTGGCAGGTCACCGCGATGAAGCGGTTGGTGGAGACGTCGAACGCGGCCGACAGCCATCCGCCCTCCGTGCGGATCTCGCCCTTCTGGTACTCGGTGCCGTTGCACTTGGCGCAGGTGTAGTCGCTCATGCGGGTGTCCTCCGGGTAGGTGTGGGCTGACTGTACGGCGATGTGGCCGGCGGCACCTGTGCAGAGGCACGGAGTCTTTGTAGGAGCGGCTTCAGCCGCGAGGGCTTTGCCTGGAAACCTCACCTGTAGGAGCGACGTGAGTCGCGACCTCGTTGCTCCACCGGGTGCGGCGGGTCGCGACTTGCGGTCGCGCCTACAACGGTGCCGTGGGTTGCGTCGTGGTTGTGGCTACGCGGTCGCGGCTGAAGCCGCTCCTACAACGACGCCGCGGGTTGCGCGGTGGTTGTGGCTTCGCGGTCGCGGTCGAAGCCGCTCCTACAGGGTGATCGGGCCCGTTTCGTCCATGACTCTGGGATCCGTCGCGTCGCCACCGCCGAAGGTGGTGGCACCGGCTTCGGGGGCGAGGTCGCGGTAGCCGGCGTCGAAGTCCCAGGTGTTCACGTACAGACGCGCGCCCTCCAGCGTGTCCGGGTGGCCCAGCGCATCGGCCGGCAGGGTGAAGGTGAGCGTGCCGGCGTTGCGGTCGACCGTCAGCGTGGCAGCCGGCCCGGTGGGTGTGCCTTCGCTGTCGGTATCGGCACCGTCGTGCGCGAACAGCGCGTTGCTCCAGCCGTGGGCGCGCAGGCGGCGGTGCCAGCGCATGCCGTCGGGCAGCGTGGCGTGCTGGTGCGGCATGACGGTGGCGCCGCCGTCGCGGTCGGGCAGTTCGAGGAAGGCGGTCACCGCGACATGATCGAAACCGGTGTTGGGGTTCCACGCGGTGCTGATGGCGCGCAGCGTGACTTCGATGCGCAGCGCGCCGCCGGCGGTCCAGGCGCGTACGCGCTCGATGTCGGCCGGGTGCACGTCGCGCCAGCCGGCATCGGTCGGATAGGTGTAGGTGCCGGCAGGGCCGGTGTCGTCGCCGATGGGGTCTTTGATGTCGGCCGCCAGTTCCCAGTGGAGATCGACCTTGAACGTGTGCGCGTCGCTGGTGGTTCCGCTGGCCGGATCGAAGGCGACGGCGCGGTGCTCGACCACCGGGTCGGTCATGGCGTCGGTGCGGACGGTGGCGCGCCAGTGGTTGCTGGTGTCGACATCGATGGACTGCGCGTTGGCGAGGTCGCCGTCGATGACGAGGCGGATGCGGTCGCGGCCGGGGGCGTGGCCGGTGAGGGCGAGCGTGTGGGTCGCGACGTATTCGGGTTGGGCAATGGGTCCCGGCTTTCGCCGGGACGACGGTGTGGAAGTTTCGAATGTCTCCAGTGTCAGCGGTGCGCCCTGTTCGCGCGCGGGTTCGACCGATGTCGCCGGGCCGGAAGAGCTTGTCGAGTCGACCCGCCATACCTGTCCGCTGCGCGCAGGCAGAACGAGGGTGAGGCGGCCGTCGGCGTCGACGGTGTGCGCTGCGGGCACGCCGTCGATGGCGAACAGCGGCTGCAGGCGCGTGCCAGGCGGCAGGCCGGTGTCGAGGCCATCGAGCAGGAACTCGCCGTCGGCGGTGTTGAGGACAACAAGTGCGCGGGCGATGCCGACATCGGGGCTCCCTGCGTCGGGACCCTTGGCGCTGCGGTCGGCGGCGGCGTCGTAGTCCATCCGCCATGCGATGGCCCCGGCGCGCGCCGCGTTGGACGCCAGCACCGTCGGCGTGCCTCGCGAAAACACGCGATGGTCGCGGCGTAACGCAATCGCGCGCTGCAGGTGGCGGTACAGCGGGGAGTCGACATCGAAGTGGTCGCGCCCGCCGCTGCGGTGACCACCGGCGAACATCGCGCGCCGGCGCTCGTCGAAGCCCTGTTCGGTGCCGTAGTAGATGACCGGGATGCCCGGCAGCGCCAGCATTGCCAGCAATGCCTGTTTGAGCGCGGGCTCGCCGGCGCCGGCCAGGAACCGGTCGACGTCGTGGTTGTCGATGAAGGTCGGCATCCGCCACGGGTCGGCGTGCACGGCCATGGTCGCTTCGATGCGGTGCTGCAGTTCGGCGGTCGGACGGCCGCGGGCGATGACGTCGCCCAGCGTGCCGTACAGCGGGAAGTTGATCATCGACGGCAGCCCGCCGGGCACGCGCATGTAGGCGTCGAGCTTGCGCGCCTGCGTGTCGGCGAACGGCTTGTCGCTGCCGAATCCCTCGCCGAATGACAGGAAATCCGCGCGCCCGGTGTCGGCTGCGACGCGTGCCACACCTGGCGCCTCCGCATCGTCGGCATGCAGGAAGTCGGGGAAGAAGTCGGCCGGCACGTGGAACGCGGTATCGACGCGGAAGGCGTCCACGCCGACGTCGCGGATCCAGTCGCCGTAGGCCTGTCGCAGCAGCCGCCGCACGGCGGGGCTTTCGGTATTGAGGTCGTCCAGGTCGGCCAGTGCGTACGTTAGTTCCTGTGTGCGGTCGCTGTAGTCGGTGATCTCCGGGGTGAAGTGGTAGAGCGCCTCGCGCCGGTGCGTCGCATCCTGCGGGTCGTTTCGATGGAGCGGCGCCTGCACGGGCGCGCTGCGGCCCTGCGCATCGCTGCGCACGCGGCAGTGTGCGGCGACGGAGGCATCGTCGCGCGGGTCGACACCGGCGTCGCAGGCGATCCAGTCGCCGACGTGGTTGACCACCACGTCCTGCACCAGGTGCATGCCGCGGCCATGCAGTGCGCGCGACAGCGCCACGTAGTCGGCCTTGCTGCCGTAGTGCGCGTCGATCGCGCTGAAGTCGCTGGCCCAGTAGCCGTGGTACCCGCTATAGCCGCGGCCCGGGTTCCACCACTGGTTGGCGACCGGCGGCGTGATCCACAGCGCCGTGGCGCCCAGGCCCTGGACGTAGTCGAGCCGGCGAGTCAGCCCGCGCAGGTCGCCGCCGCTGTACGTGCGGCCCTGTGCCGGGTCGTACTCGCCGACGCCCTGGTCGTTGTTGGACGGATCTCCATCGTCGAAGCGGTCGATCATCGCGAAGTAGATGACCGCGTCGCGCCAGTCCGGTGACGGCACGTGCAACGGGCCGTCTTCCGCATGCGCGCCAAGCGCGAAGGTCATCAGCGCGGCCAGGCCGGCGAGGCGAGCGAGCCGCGTCATTCGTCCAGCACCCCTTGCAGGAGCGACGTGAGTCGCGACCGCGTACCCGCACCGATTGGCGCGGTCGCGACTCACGTCGCTCCTGCAAAAGAATGCTGGTGGCGTGTCGATGCGGATCATGGGCGGCGCGCTCGGCTTCGGATGGACTCGCGCGTCGCCGCCGGCAGCGGCCGGATGGCGACGCGCCGGCCGACTATTCCACGGCCTGCCACCGCCATGCGTCAGTCGCGTACATCCCCGCCATGAATACGTATTCAGCGCGATTTGTGCAGTGCAGCCCGGGCATAGGATGGGCCCGCCCGGGGGGACCGCGCCGGGCCGCGCACCTTGCGCGACACACGTGGCCACCGCCACGCAAGAACATTTGCACGACATTCCGGAGGGGAGTTACGTGAAATTCCGACGCAACCTGTTGAGCGTGGCGCTGCTGTCCGCGACCGCGATGCTGGCCGCACAGGCCCACGCCCAGGAGGCCACGCAGGCCCAGGTCGAGGCTGAAGCCGCCGCACAGACCGACGACACCGCCACCGACCTGGACCGCATCACCGTGACCGGCGTGCGCGCCGGCATCGAGCGTGCGATCGAGGCCAAGCGCGAGTCGACCAGCATCGTCGAGGCGATCTCCGCCGAGGACATCGGCAAGCTGCCGGACGTGTCCATTGCCGAGTCGATCGCCCGGCTACCCGGCCTGACGGCGCAGCGCGTCGCGGGCCGCGCGCAGGTCGTGAGCGTCCGAGGCCTCTCGCCCGACTTCGCCACCACGCTGCTCAACGGCCGCGAACTGGTAAGCACGGGCGACAACCGCAGCGTCGAGTTCGACCAGTATCCGTCCGAGCTGATGAGCGGCGTCACGGTCTACAAGACCCCCGATGCATCGCTCGTGGGGCAGGGGCTGTCGGGCACCATCGACATGCGCACGGCACGTCCGCTCAACTACTCCGAGCCGGTAGTCGCCCTGAGCGCGCGTGGGCAGTACAACTCCCTGGGCTCGGCCGCCGACACCGACGCCGTCGGCAACCGCCTCAATGCCAGCTACATCGGCCAGTTCGCCGACGACACGGTGGGCCTGGCTATCGGCTACTCGCACTCGGACATGCCGATCCATGAAAGGCAGGTCGGCCTGTACGAGCCCTGGCAGGCCGTTGGCGAGGGCTGGCGTCCCGGTGTTCCCGCCGGGACCTACTACTCCGACGGCATCAAGGCGCTGCGCCGCACCGGCGACATCGAGCGTGACGGCGTGATGGGTACGCTGGAGTTCCGCCCCGGCAACGGCTGGACCAGCGTCGTGGACCTGTTCCATTCCGAAGCCACCCAGGTCGACACCGCGAACCAGTTCGAGGTCAACCTGGGCGGTTACAACGGTGGCTACGAGCCGGGATTGCAGGTCAGCGATCCGGAAATCAACGGCAATGGCACGTTTACCGGCGGCACGGTCAGCGGCGTGTACCCGCTGGTACGCGGCATGTACAACCGCCGCGAGGACAGCATCGACGCACTGGGCTGGACCAACGACTTCGCCTGGGGCGCCGCACGCATCAACACGGATGTGAGCTGGTCCAAGGCCGAGCGCGACGAGCTGAGCCTGGAGAACAACACGCAGATGGCGCCTATGCCGCAGCTGGACACGCTGGAACTGGCATACCGCAGCGGCGACTTCTCGCAGATCGTTCCCGGGCGGGACTACTCCGACCCGGCCAGCCTGTTCCTGACCAACACCATCTACGGCTCCGGCTACGGCAAGGTGCCGCAGGTCGAGGACGAGCTGATGAGCTACGGCGTCAGCGCCAACCTGCCCGGCCCCGGCGGCTGGCTGGCCGACTTCGACATCGGCCTCAACTACGCCGACCGCGAGAAGGAAAAGCGCCAGCCCGAGGGCAACATCAACCTGGGGCCGCAGGGCGACACCACGATCGCGCAGGACCTGCAGTACGGCCTCGTCGACCTGGGCTTCGCCGGGCTCGGCTACATCCCGTCGTGGAATGTCCCGGGTGCCGTGGGCCGGTACATGACGTTCGAGCCCAACGAGAACGAGCCGTGGCTCATCTCCAAGGCGTGGGGCGTGACCGAGAAAATCGCCACCGCGTTCGCGCGGGCCAACATCGACACCTATTGGGGCGAGGTGGGCGTGCGCGGCAACATCGGTGTCCAGGTCCAACGCGTGGACCAGTCCTCGACCGCCAACGTGTGGGATACATCGCGGCCCGCAGGCGAGCAGATCCGGCCGTACACGACGGGCAAGACCTATACCGACGTGTTGCCCAGCATGAACCTGTCGTTCCTGTTCGCCGGCGACCACACGCTGCGCGTCGGCCTGGCCGAGCAGGTGGCCCGCCCACGCGTGGACCAGCTGCGCGCCTCGCGGGAGTTCGGTGTCGACACGTCCACCGGTCGCCCTGGCGGCAGCGGCGGCAACCCCTTGCTCGACCCCTGGCGCGCCTATGCGTTCGACCTGTCCTACGAGAAGTACTTTGCCAACGAGGGGTACGTGGCCGCTGCGGTCTTCTACAAGGACCTGCGGACCTACATCTACACCCAGACCCGCGACGGCTACGACTTCTCCGACCTTCTGGAGGGCTACACGCCGCCGCCGGGCTCGCCGCCGACCCAGTCGACCGGCACCTTCACCGCGCCGTTCAACGGCGAAGGCGGCACGCTGAAGGGCCTGGAACTGACGGCGTCGCTGCCGCTGGATCTGTTCACGCCGGCGCTGGAGGGCTTCGGCGTCGTGGCCAGCGCCAGCTTCACCGACAGCAACATCCGCATCCGCGACCCCGAAAGTGCATCGAGCGTGGGCAGCGGGGACATCACGCTGCCTGGCCTGTCGGACGAGGTCTACAACCTGACCGCGTACTTCGAGCGCGGCGGCTTCGAAGCCCGCGTCAGCCAGCGCAAGCGCTCGGACTTCATCGGTGAGATCGGCAACTTCGCCGGCAACCGCACGTTGCGTTACGTGGTCGGTGAGGACATCACCGACGCGCAGGTCAGTTACTCGTTCGGGCAGGGCGCACTGGATGGAATGACCGTGCTGCTGCAGGTCAACAACCTGACCAACTCGGCCTATGAGACCTACGCGGGCACCAGGGACCGGCCGCTGGAGTTCATCGAGTGGGGTCGGACGTACCTGCTCGGCGTGAACTACCGGTTCTGATGCGCGCGTGCTGATGCAAGTGGCGTGACCCCCTGCCCCTGCCGACCGGGTCGTCGGCAGGGGCTCTTTTTTTGCGCCGTGCGCTGACGCGGCGCGTTGCGGATCGCGACCGTCGCGCGCACGATGCGCGGGCGTCGCGGGGAGACAGCGATATGAATTCCACTGCCGTGCAGGTGACGGTGTTCCTGGCCCTGACCGCGCTGGTGGCGGGGCTGACGTGGTGGCGCTGCGCGCGTGCAGAGCGCACCGGCAATGCCTCGCGCGACTACTTCCTGGCCGGAGGTGGGCTGACGTGGCCGGTGATCGCCGGCAGCCTGCTGCTGACCAACCTCAGCGCCGAGCAGATCGTCGGCATGAACGGCGCGCAGATGATGCTGGTGGCGTGGTGGGAGTTCGGCGCCGCCGCCGGCCTGCTGGTGCTGGCGCACGTGCTGGTGCCGATGTACTACCGTTACCGCTGCACCACCACCACCGAGCTGCTCGAACACCGCCTCGGCGACCCCGGGCTGCGGCGCGCGGTGTCGGTGCTCTTCATGCTCGGCTACATGTTCATCCTGCTGCCGGTGGTGCTGTACACCGGCTCGGTGTTCATGAAGTCGATGTTCGGCATCGACTGGCCCGTCATCGTGATCGCCGCGCTGTTCGCCGCCGCCGGGCTGGCGTACGCGGCGTTCGGCGGGCTGCGCGCGATCGCGATCTCCGACACGTTCAACGGGCTCGGCCTGCTGGTGATGGGCATCGCGGTGACGCTGTTCGCGCTGGCCGCGGTCAACTGGGACCTGTCGGGCATCCCGGCCGAGCGCTGGACGCTGGTCGGCGGGCCGGAGTCGGACATCCCGTGGACCACGCTGCTGACGGGCATGCTGTTCATCCACGTCTTCTACTGGGGCACCAACATGGTGATCGCCCAGCGCGCGCTGGCCGCCGGCTCGGTGCGCGAGGCGCAGAAGGGAATCTACGCGGCAGCCGCGTTCAAGCTGCTGACGCCGCTGGTGGTGATCTTCCCCGGCGTGATCGCGTTCAAGCTGTACGGCGATGTCGGCGACGTGGCCTACGGGCAGCTGGTCGGCGACGTGCTGCCGGCGTGGCTGTCGGGCGCGTTCGCCGCGGTCATCACCGGCGCGGTGCTGTCGAGCTTCAACTCGTGCCTGAACTCCGCCGCGGCGCTCTACACCTGCGACATCCACCTGGCCAGGATCAACCCGGACGCCGATGCCCGCCGCATCGGCCAATGGGTGGCGGTGGTGTTCGCGGCGGTGTCGCTGGCGATGGTGCCGCTGTACCAGCACTCCCAGAGCATCATCGCCACGTTGCAGCAACTCAACGGGCTGTACTCGATGCCGGTGCTGGCCGCCTTCATCGTGGCTGTCGCATTCACCCGCATCGACCCGCGCGCCGCGCGCACCGGGCTGGTGTTTGGCGCGGTGCTGTATGCGGTGTTCACCTTCGTCTGGTCGCCACTGCACTACATCCACCTGATGTTCATCACGCTGGTGGCGACGATCGCGCTGACGTGGGTGATGAGCCGGGTGCTGGACCGCAGCAGCGGGCGGCTGGCGGTGGGGGCGAACGCGTAGGCGCTGCGCTTGCATCCGGCCCTGTAGGAGCGGCTTCAGCCGCGAGGGCCTTACTCCTGATCCCGCACCACCTGTAGGAGCGACGTAAGTCGCGACCGTCATGACACGCCGGCCGGCGTGGTCGCGACTTACGTCGCTCCTACAACGATCTGTCGGTTGCGCGGTGACTTGGTTTTCGCGGTCGCGGCTGAAGCCGCTCCTACAGGTGAGGCTGGCGACGTGTGTTGAAGGGACGAACGCGTCGACCTCGGAGGTGCGATGACAACACTGCGCGGTGGATCGTGCGCTGCGAGCCCTTGTAGGAGCGGCTTCAGCCGCGAGGGCTTTCCCCGTGATCCCCACCTGTAGGAGCGACGTGAGTCGCGACCGCCGTGGCACACCGGTTGGCGTGGTCGCGACTTACGTCGCTCCTACAAAGACGTGTGGGTTGCGCCGTGGTTCGGTTCTCGCGGTCGCGACAGGTGCCGCTCCTACAAAAGGAGCGACGGTTTCGTCGCAGGCGTGGCTTGGCGGTCGCGGCTGAAGCCGCTCCTACAGGTGGGGCGTGATCAGCGGGGGCGCAGCGCGGCGGCTTCGCGCGCGAGGGCGCCGATGCGGGCCCAGTCGCGATTGGCCAGAACGTCGCCGGGCACCATCCACGAGCCGCCGACGGTGGCGACGTTCGACAGCGCCAGATAGCTCGGGGCGCGGCTGGCGTCGATGCCGCCGGTGGGGCAGAAGCGCACCTGCGGGAACGGGCCGGCGAACCCCTTGAGCGTGGCGACGCCGCCGGCGGCTTCGGCGGGGAAGAACTTGAAGCGGCGGTGGCCATGATCCAGGCCGACCATGACCTCGCTGCCGGTGGCGACCGCCGGGATCCACGGCAACGCCGCCTCGCGCGCCACCGCGTACAGCGGCTCGGTGGCGCCGGGCGAGATCGCGAACGCCGCGCCCACCTCGCCCACCGCGATCAGGTCCTCGGGCGTAAGCACGGTGCCGGCGCCGACCACCGCATCAGGCAGTTCGCGCGCGATCCGGGCGATGGCCCCGATCGCGCAATCGGTGCGCAGCGTGACCTCCAACACCGGCAGCCCGGCATCGACCAGCGCTCGCGCCAGCGGCACGGCGTCGTCGATGCGCTCGATTGCCAGCACCGGCAGCACCGGCGCGCGGGCGAACACGTCATCGACGCGGCGGGCATGGTCGTCGGGGTTCCACATCACACCGTCTCCGCTGCATCGGGACGCCGCAGCGCCACGGCGGCGCCGAGCAGCCCGGGATGCGGATGGGTCACGACCTGCACCGACACCGATTCCAGGTACGCCGCGAACCGTCCCTTGGACAGGAACCGCTCGCGGAACGCGCTGCTGCGCAGGAACGGGATGAAGCGCGGGATGATGCCGCCGGCGATCATCACCGTGCGGGCGCCGTGGATCAGCGCCGCATCGCCCGCGACGCTGCCGAGGATCGAGCAGAAGCGCGCCAGCGAGCGTCGTGCCACCGCGTCGTGGCCGTCGAGCGCGGCGGCGACCACCGCGGCCGGCTCGCGCGGCGCCAACGCCAGGTGCGGCGTGCCGACATCGACGCCGGCCTCGATGCCGCGCAGCACCGCGTCGATCGACGACAGCCCGCTGCCCGACAGCAACCGCTCCCACGACGTGCGGCCGTGGCGCGCGTTCATCCAGCGCGCCAGCGCGTGCTCCTCGTCGCCGATCGGCGCGAAGCTCACGTGGCCGCCTTCGGTTTCCACCGCCTGCCAGCCGCGCGCGGCGTCACCCACCAGCAGCGCGACACCGAAGCCGGTGCCAGGGCCGAGCACGCTGACGGGCCCGTCGAGTTCACTGCGCAGCGGGCCGTACAGGTGAACGCGCTCGCTTTCCGCCAGCGCCGGCACCGACCATGCGACCGCGCCGAAATCGTTGAGCAGGTTCAACTCGTCCAGGCCGAGCGCGTCGCGCAGTTCACCGCGGTTGAACGACCACGCGCGGTTGGTGAGGCGGATCTCGTCGGTGTGCACCGGGCACGCCAGTGCCAGTGCGGCGCGGCGCGGGCGCGCGCCGACGCCGGACAGGTAGGCCTCGGCGGCGTGCTGCAGGCTGGCGTAATCGGCGTTGTGCAGCGTGCGCGAATGCAGGATGCGCGGCACCGGCGCTGCGTCGGTCAGGGCGAAGCGCGCGTTCGTGCCGCCGATGTCGGCGATCAGCGCGAGCCGGCCGAGGTCGTCGTCGATGCGCTCAGCCACCGGCCATCTCCTTTGCCGCCTCGATGTCGGACAACACGACGCCGGACAACGGCGGGAACAGGCTGCAACCGCCCTGCTCGGCGGTTCCGGTGGCGGCGCGCATCAGGCCGAACAGCTCGCGGGCGACGCCGGTGTGCGAGGCAGCGGCGTCCGGCGGAACGGCCTCGCGCGAGTCCCATTCGGCGTCATCGACGAGTGCGGCGAGCGTGCCCGCCTCGGCGTCGATGCGGATGCGGTCGCCGTCGCGCAGGCGCGCGATCGGGCCGCCGTCCGCTGCCTCGGGCGAGAGGTGGATGGCCGCCAGCACCTTGCCCGAGGCGCCGGACATGCGGCCGTCGGTGAGCAATGCGACGCGCTGGCCGCGGTCCTGCAGCACACCCAGCACCGGGGTCAGCTTGTGCAGCTCGGGCATGCCGTTGGCGCGCGGTCCCTGCCCGCTGACGACGGCGACGAAATCGCCCTCGAGCGTGCCGGCCTGGAACGCGGCGAGCACCGCGTCCTGCGACTCGAACACGCGCGCGGGCGCCTCGACGATGCGGTGCTCCGGCGTCACCGCCGACACCTTCACCACTGCGCGCCCCAGGTTGCCCTCCAGCCGGCGCAGCCCGCCCTCGGCATCGAAGTGGTCGGCCACGCCACGCAGCACGGCGGGGTCGAGCGAGGCCGGTGGCGGCGCGCGCCAGCGCAGGGTCAGTTCGTCGAGGTAGGGCTCCATCGCCTGGTCGCGCAGGGTGCCGCCGTGCACGCAGGCGATGTCCTCGTGCAGCAGGCCAGCGTCGAGCAGCTCGGTGATGACGCGGCCCATGCCGCCGGCGGCGTGGAAGTGGTTCACGTCGGCGCTGCCGTTGGGGTAGATGCGCGCCAGCAGCGGGGTCACCCGCGACAACGCGTCCAGGTCGTCCCAGTCGATCAGCAGGCCGGCCGCGCGCGCCACCGCGACCAGGTGGATGGCGTGGTTGGTCGAGCCGCCGGTGGCCGCCAGCCCGACCATCGCATTGACGATCGCCTTCTCGTCCACGCTGCGCGCCAACGGCCGGTACGTGGGCGGCGCGCCGTCGCCGGCGTTGCGCTCGGCCAGTGCGGTGGCGCGCAGCGCCTGCCCGGTGGCGGCGACGGTGAGCGCGTCGCGCAGCGGCGTACCGGGATTGACGAACGCGGTGCCGGGCACGTGCAGGCCCATCACCTCCAACAGCATCTGGTTGGAGTTGGCGGTGCCGTAGAAGGTGCAGGTGCCGGGGCCGTGGTAGCTGGCGGATTCGGCCTCCAGCAATTCCTCGCGGCTGGCCTGGCCGGCGGCGTAGCGCTGGCGCACGGCCGCCTTCTCGCGGTTGGGCAGGCCCGAGGTCATCGGCCCGGCCGGCACGAACACCACCGGCAGGTGGCCGAAGCTGAGCGCGCCGATCAGCAGGCCGGGCACGATCTTGTCGCACACGCCCAGCAGCAGCGCGCCGTCGAACATGTCGTGCGACAGCGCCACCGCCGTGGCCAGCGCGATGGTGTCGCGCGAGAACAGGCTCAGCTCCATGCCCTCGCGGCCCTGGGTGACGCCGTCGCACATCGCCGGCACGCCGCCGGCGACCTGCGCGCTGCCGCCGGCGGCGCGCGCGGCGGCGCGGATCAGCGTCGGGTAGTGCTCCATCGGCTGGTGCGCCGACAGCATGTCGTTGTACGCGGTGACGATGGCCAGGTTGCCGCCGGCCGCGCCGCGCAGGTGCGGCTTGTCGGCGCCGGCGGCGGCGAACCCGTGCGCGAGGTTGCCGCAGCCCAGCCGGGTGCGCGCCGGCAGCGCGTGGCGCGCGGCCTCCATGCGCGCCAGGTAGTCGCCGCGCAGCGTGCGGCTGCGGCGGGCGATGCGGGCGGTGACGGCGGCGACGGTGGGATGCAGCGGCATCACGGACTCCAGTGGACGTGCACGGTGGCGCCGGGGGCATGGAGGATCGCGGCCACCGGGTGGCGGCGCGGATCGGCGTCGGCCAGTGCCTGTTCCAGCACGGCGCGCTTGGCATGGCCGGTGACCGCCAGAATGATGCATCGGGCGTGCAGCAGGCGCGATGCGGTCAGGCTGATGCGCGGGAACGGCGCCTCCGGCGGCAGCGGATCGGGGTCCACGCGCATCGCGCCGTCGGCACGGACGGGGTCGAGCGCGGCATCGAGTTGCCGCGCGCCGGGGAACAGCGAGGCGGTGTGGCCGTCTTCGCCCATGCCCAGCAGCACGACATCGAACGCGCCCGTATGCCCCGCCAGCATCGCGCGCGCGGCGGCTTCCGACGCGTCGGGGCCGCCATCGGGTGTGGTCAGCGGTTCCAGCGCGATGCCGTGAGCGGTCGCCATCGCCTCGCGCAGGCCGCGCAGGTTGCAGGCGACGTGGTCGTGGGGGACGCAACGCTCATCGGTCGGCATGGCGGTGACGCGCGACCAGTCGAGGTCGGCGGCCGCCAGCGCGCGGTAGGCCGGGAACGGCGTGCGCCCGCCCGCCAAGGCCAGCAGCGCCTTCCCGCGCTCGGCCAGCGCCCGTTCGCACTGCCGGTGCAGCGTGGCGGCCAGCGCATCGGCCAGTGCGGCCGCGTCGGCGTGGCGGTGTTCGACCCAGGCCATCGCCCTACTCCCGCCAGCCGTGGCCATGGCGCTCGGCCAACGTGAGCGCGGCTGCCGGCCCCCACGTGCCGGCCGGATAGCTGCGCGGATGCACGCCGGCGTGGCGCCAGCCCTCGGCGATCGCATCCACCCACTGCCAGGCGGCCTCGGTTTCATCGCGGCGCACGAACAGCGTGCCGTTGCCTTCCAGCGCATCCAGGTACAGCCGCTCGTACGCGGGGCGTCGGCGATGGGCGGCGAACTCGTCCTGCATGTCCAGGTCCAGCGTCACCTTGCTCAGCTGCAGGCCGGCGCGGTCCAGCCCGGGGGTCTTGCTCATCACCCGCAGGCTGATGTGCTCCTCGGGCTGCAGCGCGATCAGCAGCGAGTTGGGCGCGATCGCGCTCTGTCCGAAGATCGAGTGCGGCACCTGGCGGAACTGGATGTAGATCTCGGTGCGCCGCTGCGGCAGGCGCTTGCCGGTGCGCAGGTAGAACGGCACGCCCGACCAGCGCCAGTTGTCGACGTGCGCGCGGATGGCGGCGAAGGTCTCGGTGCTGCTGTCGCGCCCCAGCTCCTGCGCGTACCCCGGCACCGCGACGCCGTCGATGGCACCGGCCGTGTACTGCCCGGCGGCGGTTTCGCCCACGACTTCGCCCCGGCCGATGGGGCGCAGCGAGCGCAGCACCTTGAGCTTCTCGTTGCGCACCGCGCTGGGTTCGAACTGCGATGGCGGCTCCATCGCCACCAGGCACAACAGCTGCAGCAGGTGGTTCTGCAGCATGTCGCGCAGCGCGCCGGAGCCGTCGTAGTAGTCGCCGCGGCCTTCCACGCCGACGGTCTCGGCGACGGTGATCTGCACCTGCTCGATGTGGCGCGCGTTCCATAGCGGTTCGAACAGCGCGTTGCCGAAGCGCAGCGCCAGCAGGTTCTGCACGCCTTCCTTGCCCAGGTAGTGGTCGACGCGGAACACCTGCGATTCGTCGAACACGGCCGACACCGCGTCGTTGATGGCGATCGCACTGGCGAGGTCGTGGCCGATGGGTTTCTCCAGCATCACCCGCGTGCCCGCCCCGCCCAGCCCGCCGGCGGCCAGCGCCTCGCACACGGCCCCGTACCAGCGTGGCGCGGTGCTGAGGTGGCAGAGCACGTCGCCGTCGCGGCGCGCGTCGATCTCGTCGGCGAGCGAGGCCATCGACGCGCTGTCGTCGAGCGAGGCGGCGCGGTATTCGATGCGTTCGAGCAATCCGCGCAGCGCGTCGTCGCGGCGCTCGCCGTCGGGCACGTGGCGCTGGATGGAATCGGCGACGGATTCGCGGAACGCGGCGTCGTCCAGTTCGCTGCGCGCCGTACCGAGGATGCGCAGGCGCTCGGGCAGCAGCCCCTCGGCCTGCAGGCCGTACAGCGACGGGAACAGCATCCGTCCGGCGAGGTCGCCGGTGGCGCCGAACAGCGTGAGCAACTGCGCGGGTTGGGCGGTGCTGGCGGTCATGGTCGCTCCGGTGATCCAGTGAGCCTAAACCGGGCCGGCATGGGGCTGGGCCTGCATACGTTTGCATGCGCCGGCAGGGTCCGTGGCGCCATCGCCTATCCTAGGCGGCCGTTTCGCCCGACGCTTGCGCATGCCCATTGCCACCACCACCCCCGCCGGCCCCGTCAACGACCTGCTGGCGGCCCTGCTGCTGGGCCTGATCGAGGGACTGACCGAGTTCCTGCCGATCTCCAGCACGGGCCACCTGCTGATCGCGCAGCACTGGCTGGGTGAGCGCTCGGACCTGTTCAACATCGTCATCCAGGCCGGCGCAATCCTCGCGATCACGCTGGTGTTCCGGCAGCGGCTGTGGTCGCTGGCGACCGGCCTGCGCGACCCCGCCAACCGCGACTACCTGATGAAGATTGCGGTGGCCTTCGGCGTGACCGCGGCGGTCGGCCTGCCGGTGCGGCTGATGGGCTGGGAGCTTCCCGACACGGTCTCGCCGATCGCGTGGGCGCTGATCCTGGGCGGCGTGTGGATGCTGTTCGCCGAACGCATCGCCGAGCGCCGTGGCGACTCGGCGCACATCACCTGGGTGGTGGCGGTGCTGGTGGGCCTGGCGCAGGTGGTGGCGGGCGTGGTCCCGGGCACCTCGCGCTCGGCGGCGGCGATCTTCATGGCGATGATGGCCGGCACCGGCAAGCGCTCGGCGGCGACCGAATTCGTGTTCTTGGTCGGCATCCCGACCATGTTCGCCGCCAGCGGCTACGCGCTGCTGGAGCACTTCCTGGAATCGGGCACCGGCGGCGAGGCGTGGGGCGAGATGGGCCTGGCGTTCGCCGCCGCCACCGTGACCGGCTTCGTCGCGGTGCGCTGGCTGCTGGGCTACATCAAGCAGCACCGCTACACCCCGTTCGCGGTCTACCGCATCGTGCTGGGAGTGGCGCTGCTGCTGTGGTTGCCGGCAGGGGTTTGAACGGGTCCAGCCGCCAGCCTGTGCGCTGGCCTGCCGCACTGGTCGGCCTGATCGTGCGCTACCGGCGACTGCCGGCGTGGGCGGCATTCGCCCTGTCGCTGGCCGTGCTCTGGGCGGGTCTGTGGGTGATTGGCCTGTTCGAGGCCGGCGCCGAGTACGTGTCCGCCGACATCGACTGCGTGCGCAGTGGCGCGAGACGCCGTGGCTTGTGAGTGGCGTGCTGCTGGTGGTGCCGGTGCTGCAAGCGCTGCTATTCCAAACCCTAGCCATTGACGGACTGCACAGGGTCACCGCGCGCGGGTGGCCGGGCTGGGTCGCGTCGGTGCTGGCGTACGGTCCATTGCTGCACTGGGACAGCGGCACCATCGTCGTGGTGGCGGCGACGTGGGTCGGCGCGGTCTTCGCGTCGACCTATCTCGCGCAACGCGCGCATGGGCTCCTGCGTGCGTTTGCCATGGCCGCGGGGTTGCAGGTGGTGTTCGCGAGCAGCGTGCTGTGGCTGCCGGCGTGATGCGGCGGGTGCCGGAGCGCTTGTAGGAGCGACGTGAGTCGCGATCGCGTGGGAAGCGGTTGGCTGCGCGGGTCGCGACTCACGTCGCTCCTGCAAAGGTGATGGGATTGCGCCGGCATCCCATTGTCATCGCGGCTGAAGCCGCTCCTACAAAAGCCTGACACTCCCTGCAGGAGCGGCTTCAGCCGCGATCCGCTCCTCAACGTCGAGTCGTCATGGAACCCGCGCGAGGACTTCCATGTTCGACACGCGCACTTCCGCCGCGTCAGCCCTCGACCTTCGGATGCAGCGAGTACGTGCCGTGGATCGCGCATTCGGCCAGCACGTGGCCGTGCATGGCGCGCTGCACGTCGGCGGCGGTGAAGTCGTCCGGCAGGTCGAGCGTGTCGACGTCGAGTGCGTACAGGCGGAAGAAGTAACGGTGCAGGCGCAGGTCGTTGGGCGGCGGGAACGGACCATCGTAGCCGCGCCACTGCCCGGCCATGTCGTCGTTGCCCTCGAACCAGCCGGTGTAGTCGTTCAGGCCCTGGCGCGCGCCTTGCGGCCCGGCCGGGTCCTGCTTGCCGTGCGGCACGACGCCGTCGCTGCAGCTGCCCGCAGCAATGTCGCGCACGTCCGCCGGGATGTCGGCCATCGCCCAGTGCACGAAGTTCGTGCGCACCTGGTCGACGGGAATTTCCACGCCCGGCTTGCCGACCATCTCGCCCACCGTCGGCACATCCGGGTCGATGCACAGCAGCGCGAAGGAGCGCGTGCCGTCGGGCACGCCGCTCCAGGCCAGGTGCGGGTTACGGTTGGCGCCGAAGCCGACGTCGTCCCCAGTGCGCACACCGGCGGCGAACTCGGCCGGCAGGCGCTGGCGGTTCTCGAAACTGTCGCTGCGAATCTGCATGCTGCCTCCGTGTGCGGTGGGTTTTGGATCAGGCTTCGGGATACCCCAGGCGCCGGGCCACCGGCGTCAGCACCGCGAACGCCTCTGCCAGCGGCTCGGCGTAGGCGCGCCAGTGGCCGGCGGCGAAGCGCGGCGGGATCGATGCCTTGGGCACTGTGCGGATATGCAAGCCGAGGGCATCGGCCAGCACCTTGGCCAGCGCTTCCGGCTCATCGGCCACGTCGTCGAGCTTGAGCAGGCGGTGCGGGAGCAGGTCGTGCTCGTGCAACTCGGCCACGTGCTCGAGGGTGCGCGCCAGCCACTGCGCACCGGTAAGCACGTCCGGCATCCCGAACTGCACGGGCGCCCCGTGTGCCAGCCAGTCCAGGAACATGTCGCGCGGATCGCGCACGGCAACCAGCAAACGGGCCTCAGGCAGCGCAGGGCGCAGCCCGTGCAGCAGCGCGTTGTCCCAGGTCAGCAGCCAGTCCACGACCGGTGCAGTCGCCGGGATCCCGGGCCGGCGCCCCGGCAGGGCCGCACGCCAGCGGCGGCCGAACTCGGAGGCATTGAGGTCGCCATCGCGCAGGCGCTGCGCGCTGTCGTAGCGCTGCAGGTCGTCATCGGGCGGGTTGGGGCGGTAGCGGTCGACGCTGACCGGCAGGCCAGTCGACTCCAGCGTCATCGCCACACGTTCGATCATCGAGCCCGGTGCGCCCCAGACCAGCAGCACGCCGGGCGCGCCCTCCTGTGCTTCAGCCTGCTCCGGCCAGCCGCGGCCTTCCGGCGCCTCGGTCACGGGCGGCAGCGGCAACCTGCGGTCGACGGCCTCGGCGTGCAGCCGCGACCAGGTGGAGACGGCGTCCGCGCGACGGCCGGCGCGATCGAGTGTGCGTGCGAGCAACGCGTCGACGTTGCGCCGTGCCGCGTCGTCCGGCGCCTGGCCGTGCAGTGCCTTGACACGCGCGACCGCCGCATCGTTGTCACCCCGCTGCAGCAGGCCATCGATCAGGCGGAGTTCGGCGCGCGCATGCCCGGGCTGGCGCTCGACGATTCGCAGGGCCAACGCTTCGGCCTCGTCGCCTTCACCTGCGCTGTCATGGATCGTGGACATCGTTTCCATCGCCGCGACCGAATCCGGCGATTCGGCCAGCCAGCGCTGCGCGACCTTGCGAGCGCTGTCCTGCGCGAAAGGTTCGAACGCCAGCCGGGCGCGCCAGAGGTCGTCGACTTCGGGATGTGTCGCAAGCGCCGCATCGAGCGCTGCTCGCGCCTCGTCCATGCGGTCCAGCCGGCGCCACGCCTCGACGGCGCCGGCAATGGCGCGGCGGTCACGCGGCTGCCGCGACATCGCGTCGCGAAGCAACTCCAGCGCGCGCTCGTTGCGGCCGGCCTGGAGTTCGATCTCACCCACCAGGCGACGCACGGCCGGAGGCGCGGCATCGCCCTCTACCAGCGGCGCCAGCATGTCGGCCGCATCCGCCGGCCGCCCCTGGCGTCGCAGCAGGTCCGCCAGCAGCACCCGGAGTCCGCGATTGTCCGGCTTGCGTTCGAGCAGGCCGCGGAAGGTCTGCTCGGCGAAGGCCAGGTGGCCCTTGGCGAGATAGGCGAAGCCCAGCGCGTGGCGCAATTGCGCCTCATCCGGCCAACGCTGTGCGGCCTTGCTCAGGATCGCCAGGCCGAGGTCGGCGTTGCCGCGGCGCAATGCGATGCTGCCCTCCAGCGCCGCCACCTGCGGGTGCTCCGGCGCGATACGCGCGGCGGTGCGGGCCAGGCGCTCGGCTTCGTCGAGGTCGCCGCGACCGAGGGCCAACTGGCCCTGGATGATGTAGGCCGGGAACTGATTGGGGTCCAAGCCGACGCTGCGGGCCAGCGAGGCCTGCGCTTCGTCCAGCTTGCGTCCGTCCAGCATCAGGCCGGCGCGCTCCAGGTGGAGGTTGGCGTCATCGGGGGCCAAGTCGATGGCGCGGTCGATCGCCTCCAGCGCGGCCTCGCGCTCGCCCGACAGGCGCAGCGCGGCGGCCAGCAGGCGCAGTGCGGTGGCGTCGTCGGGCTGGGCGGCCACGGCCTCGCGGGCGGCGGCCAGGGCTTCGGGGGCGGCGCCGCGGCGCAGCGCATCGATCGTGGTGGCGTGGTCGGACACTCGGGGCACTCGGTTCTCGGGTCGAACCGGCGATTGTACTGGCGCCCCGCCCGGGCTGCCGGAGCGTTGGATTTCAGGCGGCGGTGGCGGCCGCGACCAGCCGGTCGGCCACCCAGCGCTCGGCGAAGCCGTCCAGGCGCGCCCCCTGCAGGAATCCGCAGTGCCCGCCCCAGGGCGCGATCTCCAGTTGCACCGAGCGCGGCAGCGACAGCGCGCGGAAACCGTCGACCGGGATCACCGGGTCATCGGCCGCCATCAGGATGCTGGCCGGCACGTCCAGCGCCGCCAGGCGGTCGCCGGCAATGGAGTACCCGTCGAAATAATGGTCCAGGGTGCCGAATTCGGTGTGGCGCTCGACCATCCACTGGGTCAGCGGACGCATGCGCAGGCCCAGGGTGAGGTCGTCGAAGTCGTGGCTGGCGGGGAACAGCTCGCGCTTGCGCGCCAGCGAGCGCCGCCATTTGCGTTCGAAGTACCACAGGTACAGCGGGAAGCCCTGTTCCATCGCCTCCATGGTGCGCGCCGGGTCCAGCACCGGACAGACCGCGGCGACGTGCGCCAGCGGGAGGCCGGCGTCACGGGCGCGCAGCGCCAGGCGCAGGGCGAAGTTGCCGCCCAGCGAGTAGCCGGCCACCGTCAGCGGTCGCCGGCCGAAACGCGAAGCGACCTCGCAGGCCGCGCGCACCACCTCGTCGATGCGGTTGGAGTGGAACAGCGCCTCGTTGAGGTGGTGGGTCTCGCCGTGGTCGCGGAAGTTGAGGCGGAACACCTCGAAGCCGCGCTGCAGCAGTTCGGCCGCGGCCAGCCGCATGTAGCTGGAATCGACGCTGCCCTCCCAGCCGTGCAGCAGCAGCGCCAGGCCATGCGGCTCGCGCCCCGGCACGGTGCTGTGCAGACCCTGCAGGCGCACGCCGTCGCCGGCGTCGATGAGATGCACCGTCGTCTGCGCGCCGGTCGCCGCCAGGCTGCGCTCGCCATGCCGGCGGCGCAGCGGGCTGGAGCCGAGCACCGACTGGACGTGGGCGTTGCGCAGCCAGCGGGGTGGGCGGTAGTCGGCGGCGGTGAGCATGCTCGTGAGGCGGGGAATGGGGAATGGGGAATGGGGAATGGGGAATGGGGAGGCTAAACCTTGTCGGCCCGGCCCCTCTCGCTCCGATGGATTTGCCTTAGTCGATGCGCGGGCTCAGCCAGACAATAAGTCACTCGCCGCGCTCGGAACGGCAACCGGAAATCGGGTGGGTGGTAACAGCGAGCGATCCGTTCCAGCCATGCCCCATTCCCTATTCCCCTCCCCCGGCCTCACAGTCCCATCGCGTCCACGATCCGCTGCCGCGCCTGGTCGGCGATGCGGCGGCGGCCGTCGGTGTCGCCGGGCAGGATCGGGGCAAGGAAGTGCACTTCGGCGACGCGGGCCGGCTCGCCCAGCAGGCGGAAGAAGTTGGCCACGAAACTCTCGCGCGGGCCGAAGGCGACCACGGTCTGCGCGCTGGCTGCCTCCCCGTACTTCAACGCCACCGGCTGAACCGGTACGCCAGCCTCGACCGCCGCAAGGAAGATGCGCGCATGGAACGGGCCGATCTCGCGGCCGCCGCGGGTGCCACCCTCCGGGAACACGCCGACCGAGCGTCCCGCGCGCAGGCGGGCCAGCATTTCATGCAGTACGCCGCCCAGCGACTCGGTGCTGCCGCGGGCGTGGAAGATCGTCTCGCCGCGCGCCGCCATCCAGCCGACCACCGGCCATTGCGAGATTTCGCGCTTGGCCACGAACCCCATCATCCGCTGGCTGTGCAGGACCTCGATGTCCACCCAGCTGACGTGGTTGGCGACGAACATCACCCCGCCCGGCAGCGGCGTGCCGACCCGGCGCAACCGGAACCCGAACACCCGCATCAACCCCGCCGACCAGGCGCGGATCATGCGGTGGTCCAGCCGCTCGCCGCCGGACACGCGCAGGCCGGCGGTCAGCGGGGTGATGAACAGCAGGGTCAGGGGCAGGTGCACCAGCAGGTGCCACAGCAGCATCGGAACGCGGACCAGGTAGCGCAGGGCGCGCGCGGCCGGGGCGCGGGACGCCACGGCCGCGCCGGTCGGGGGAGGTGGCGCATTCATCGACGGAACGATACGGGTCGAGGCCGCCGGGGGCTAGCCCGCGGCGGGCGGCGCCGCCACCACGGCCAGCGTCAGCCGAGACACGCAGACCAGCCGGCCGCGCTCGTCTTCGATGCGGATCTCCCACACTTGCGTGCTGCCGCCCACGTGCAGGGCGCGCGCGGTGCCCGTTACCGTGCCGGCGCGCGCGGCGCGGACGTGGTTGGCGTTGATCTCGATGCCCACGCAGAGCTTGCCTTCGGGCACGCTCAGGTTTCCGGCGCTGCTGCCCAGGGTTTCGGCCAGCAGCACCGAGGCGCCGCCATGCAGCAGGCCGTAGGGCTGGTGGGTCCGGGAGTCGACCGGCATGGTGCCGCGCAGGTAGTCCGGGCCCAGTTCGGTGAACTCGATGCCGAGCGCGGCAATCGCCGTGTCGGCCGAGTGTGCGTTGAGCGCGTCCAACGACGGACGGTGGCGGAACGGCGAAGGCGTGGCGGCATCGTTCATCGCGCAACGATAGCCGACGCGGACGCCGGGCGGCCCGCAAAAAGGCCGGCGGGCTACGCGGAGAGGGACGTAGCGCGCCGGCCGGGGTCGCAGGGGAGGGTGTCGTGCGTGGCCCACTCGGGGAGGGGACGGGCGATCAGGGGGCGCCAGCCCTCACGCACAACGGAACAGGCGCTGGTTGGACAGGGTCGCGTAGCGGCGGGTGCAGCCGTAGCCGCTGCTGCGGCCGTAGCCGATGCCGAAGTCGCGCTCGCGGTGGACGAGACGGCGGACCTGGGCCTGCGGCTGGGAAACCGGGATCGCGGCGGCCTGGACGGACGGGGCGGCGATGGCGGGGCGGTCGATGACGAGAGCGTTCATTTCAGTGTCCTGGGGGGCGGAGTTTGAAACGGGCGGTGGGCGGGTGATGCAGTGGACGGTGGAGCGGTCGGGCGGGTGGAGCAGGCGAAGAAGCGGAACAGCGGGCGGTTGACCGGGTTGGCGTACTGGCGGGTGCTGCCGTAACCGCTGCTGTGGCCATAACCGACGCCGGTGCCGCGGGGGCGGCGTGCGACGTAGACGGCGGCTTGCAGGTTGCGCGGGGCGACGGTGGCGGCGGGGCGGGCGAAGGTC
>MIDV01000110.1:26420-28797 GCA_001830245.1 Lysobacterales bacterium RIFOXYA1_FULL_69_10
GATACACCATGTGCCGGAAGTCACCCCACCGATGGCCTGCTGGCGGCACGCACTGGCGTATTGCCCATAACAGATGGGTTTGAGGGGCCCGGAGTTGCATCCGGAAGGCATGACTGACGACAGGGTCGGGGCCATTGCAGCCCTCGGGACCCGCCAGTTCGGATGTGACCGCGATCACATCCCCTGCCTGCCTTCAGAGCGGTGCGACCTCGGGACCCGGAGGAGGATGTGTCTTGGCTGGGAGCCAACAGCTCCCCCGGCGTTGCCCAGGATGAAACGCAGCGAACCAGCGGGCCCGACAGGCGCCGCCCCTAGCCCTTAGCCCCTGGCCTCAGAGAATCGGCGCCAGCCCCGCGCCGAACGCGGTGACGAAGCGCGTGCCCAGCCCCTTCAGGCCGACCATGTCGACCTCGGGGAAGTCCCCCACCGGCACGTAGCAGGCACGAAAGCCGGGGTGGTCCGGCGGCAGCGGTTGCGGGCAATCGGGGCCGGCCTGGAACTCGTAGCTCGTCGCATACCGCAGCGGCCACAGGTCGAACACCGGCAGGTATTCGAAGACCTTGCCCAGCGAATAGTCCAGTCCCCACAGCACCGGTGGCTTGTCGCGCGGCGCGATGGTCCAGGAGTTCGCGGGCGAGATATCGCGGCGGATGCTGTCGGCCAGTGCGCTGGCAAACGCCGCGTCCTCGATCACCACGGCGCTCTCGGTGTTGTAGTGGTCGCCGCGCGGGTCGAAGTTGTGCGTGCCCACCACGCCGATGCCTTCGTCGATCACCAGCGACTTGGCGTGCATGCCGATGCGCACGCCGGCGCGCTTGAGCGGCACCGGCTCGTTGGCGCGCCGGCTGGCGTAACGCAGCGCGGCGTACTCGCGCGACAGCGCGCGGCGGTAGCCGTCGCGACCCTGCACGGTGCGGGTGTCGTACTCGCGCTGCAGCGCGCGGTGGTCGGGCTGCTGCACGCCTCCGGCGGGCACGAACTCGGGCAGCTCCGCGCCGGTGGCGGCGATGTCGACCGGGGCGTCCGCCGGAAACGGCTTGTACTCGTAGATGTTGAAGCCGAACTCGCGCAGGTGGCGACGCCGGTACTTGTGCGACAGCGCGTACACGATGAAGGCGTCGGTGGCGGCCAGGCTGTTGGTCGACACCACCACGCGCGGCGCGTCCTCGCGCTCGTGCATGGCACGGAACATGTCCTGTGCCGGTTCCGAGAGGACCAGGTAGGGCGTCTGCAGCAGCACTTCCCCGCGTGCCGATTCGATCAGCCCGCGCAGCGACAGCGAGGCCACCGCGCCATCGATCGCGTTGCCGTCGTGCTTCTCCGGCGAGTCGGAGATGTAGCTGACCTCGCCCACCGGCAGCGCCGCGTCGGCCAGCCGCTCGCGCACGATGGCGGCATCCCCGGCGTCGCGCTGCATCGCCTGCGCGCGCTCGGGCCTGGAGTACGACGGCGGCGGCAGGGCCGGCACGCCCGACGTGATCAGGTGGCGTCCGACATCGGCCAGCTGCTCCACCGGGACGCTGCGCGGGTCGTTCCAGAAGCGCAGGAAATCGGCATCCATCGTTCGCGCCACTGGCCCGGCGACCAGCAGGTCGCGGTCGCGGAAGTTGTACTCCGGGTCCCAGTCGTAATACGCGTTCTGGTAGTTGCGCCCGCCGGTGATGCCGACCGCGCCATCGACCAGGAACAGCTTGGTATGCATGCGCTGGTTGAGCTGGCGCCAGCAGCACGCCGCCGCCAGCAGGTACTGCGGGTAGCTGATGCGCGCCCGCCCCAGCACCGGGTTGTAGACGCGCACCTGCAGGTTCTCGTGCGCACCGGCCAGCGCAGCCAGCGTCTCCACGCGCTTGAGCGCCGACAGCTGGTCCATCAGCAGCCGCACGCGTACCCCGCGGCGCGCGGCCGCCAGCATCTCTTCCAGCACCAGCCGGCCGGCGTCGTCCTCGTCGAAGATGTAGGTCTGCACGTCGATGGTGGTGGTCGCGCTGCGCAGCAGGTCCAGGCGCGCCAGCAGCGCGTCGGTGCCCTCGTCCAGGATCAGCGCGTAGTGGCGGGGCGCGTCGGGGGTGGACCGCGCGAACGCGCGTCCGGCCAGCTGCCGCATCGGCGAGGCCTGCGCGCAGGCATTGCGGGCCTCGCAGGTGTCGAGATCCGAGCGTGCCGCCTCGACAATGGCACTGGCGCGCTCGCGCTGGGCCGGCGACAGCGTCGCGCAGGCCGAACAGGCCAGCACCAGCCATGCGGCCAGCACGCGCAGCGCGGCAACGGAAATGAAGCGACGGGAAAGTGGCATCAGGCGAGGGCGATGTGGCACGGCACGACGCGGCGCAGCTTAGCGCACGCCACCCTCAGCCCCCGGCCGGGCGCAGGCGCAGCT
>MIDV01000110.1:28883-34975 GCA_001830245.1 Lysobacterales bacterium RIFOXYA1_FULL_69_10
TGCCTCCGGATGCGGGTCGGACACGAATTCGATCAGGGGATGGCGCGCGGCATCGAAGAAGCCTTCGCTGCGCGCCATGCGCGTGTAGCGCTCCGAGCCCGCGACCTCCACCGCACCGGTCCGCAGCCGGATGCGCACCTGGCGTCGGTCGCCGGGCAGCGCCAGCACCTCGCCTTCGAACGCCGGGAACTCGCCCAGCACCTTCTGGCCCCAGCGCGTGCGCAGTTCGAAGCGGATGCGCGTGTGCGCGGGATCCAGGTCGCCCAGGCGCTGCTGCGCCCCCGCTTCGGCGGACCAGCCCGCCAGCAACGCCAACAGCCCCGCCAGCGCGCCCCACTGGAGCGCCCGCGAGGGGACCGGCAACGCCCGAGGGCGCACGGTTCGCGTCACGGCCACCAGAACGCGCCGAGGCGGGCGATGCCCGGCTCCAGCGCGGCGTCGGCAGGCATCGTCAGCACCGCGACGCCGCCCGGCGGCATGCCCCGGTAGTCGCCCGACTGGCCGCTGTGCAGCAGCGCGGCCAGCCGCTCCAGCCCCGGGTTGTGGCCGACCAGCATCAACCGGCCGACGTCACGGTGGGCGTCGGCCAGCGCGATCAGTCCGCCCGGCGTGGCCTCGTAGATCGACGGTTCGATGCGCTGGTCGATGTAGCCGACCTCGCCCAGCACCGCCTCCAGCGTCTCGCGCGTGCGCCGCGAAGGCGAGCACAGGACGCAGTCGGGCACCCAGCCACTGTCCTTGATCCATCGCCCGGCGGATTCGGCTTCGGCCAGGCCCTCGGCCGACAGCGGGCGGTCCAGGTCGGCCTGCCCGGGGGCGGCGGGTTCGGCGTGGGCGTGGCGGAGCAGGATCAGTTCGCGCATGGCGGCTCGCAGTCTGGGTTGGAGGACGGATGGCGGACGCGGGCCACGGGGTTACTTGCGCAGCCAACGCAACAGCGGCTGCCAGTCGGCCTGGTGCTCGCGCACGTGCGCGGAGTGGTAGTCGAACAGGCTCTTGCCCAGCGAGGTCATGACCACGTAGGCCTGGCTGTCGCGCAGCTGCGCCACCACCGGGTACGGCCAGGCCTTGAGCAGGTCGACCGCCTGCTGCGAGGCGTTGGTCCACGGCTTGAGCTTGTTGCCGACCAGCCCGACACGCAGTTCACCCTTGCGCACCCGCGGATGGCGGGCCAGCGTGTCCAGGAACGGCACGGTGGCCTCGATGTCGAGCGTGGACGGCTGCACCGGCACGACCACCGCGTCGGCGATTTCCAGGAATACATCCAGGTCGTCGGCCATGGCGCCGGCGCGGGCGTCGACCACCACGCGCTGGGTGTCGTCGGGCAGCTGCTTCTTCCAGGCCTTGCGGCGGGTGCCGTCCAGCGGCAGCACGGCCGACTCCAGCCCGGCCCGCCGCTGGGCCCAGCGCGTGGCCGAGCCCTGCGGGTCGGCATCGACCAGCGCGGTGTTGAGTCCGTCGAGCGCCGCCTGCGCGGCGAGGTGCGTGGCGATGGTGGTCTTGCCCACCCCGCCCTTGGAACTGGCCACCAGCACGGTCTTCATCGAGCCCCCTCAGGTGTCGCGCCGACCCGGCGCGGCCGGTCCCGCAGCCTACACCGGGGGGATCAAGGCGGTCATCACGGGTCGTCGTCAGTCCCCGGCGGCAGCCGGCCGGTCAGGATCAAGCTGCGGTAATGCGGATCGTTGGGTAGCCAGCCGGGCGGCATGGTGAGCCCATGACGCTGCAGAAGGCGCTGCCAGGCTTGGAACTCACCGAGCCGCAGGTGGTCGCGCACCAATTGCATGTCTTGGACGCGGTTGGCGGCGTGCATCGTCCAATGAAAATGGCGGAGGCGCTCCTTCCAATGCCTCTGCTCTGTGGCGTTGCCCGGCATCTGCACCAGCTGCGAGAGTGCGATCGCCTGGGCGATCACCGTGTCGCTGCCTGCCATGTGACCCCAAATACGTTGACACGTGGCCAGGTGGGCCGGGGACACGCGGCGTGCTGCGCACAGGTCGGAAAGTCCAGCCATGGAAGGCAGTGGGTGCGCTACGACGACGCCCGCCGCCTGCAACATCACAAGATCGTCCACCGTGGCCGCGGCATCAGGGGCGAGCCCCAATGTTGCCAAGGTGCGCCGCAAGGCATCCGGATTCATTGGCGGCGCGGGCACGTTCTCGAACGCCGACGCGTAGTCACGCGCCGTCCGCGCGTAGCCCATCCGGTAGTAGTCGGCGGCGGCCGCCCGCGCCAACCACTGGTCGATGGCCGCCCGGTCGCCGGATTCAAGGGCGGCTTCCAGCGCAAGAAGAGCGCCCACGGCATTGTCCGGCTGCAGCCGGAGGACCTCGCGGATGGCGTTCGCACCGTCGCAATCAGTGCCGCCGCACTCGATGGCGGCCATCAGTGCCAGTTGGAGATCGTCGGGTGCCAGCGTGCGCGCCCGGTCCAGGATCGCCTGCCGGTCGCGCGTTGCTTCGCTGCCAAGCGCATCGCTTGCCGGCAGCAACAGGTAGGCCTCGTATAGGCTCTGCGCATCACCCCGTTCCAGCAGCCAGGCAATGCGGCCGTCGACCGCGTCCTGGAACTCGCGCCCCCATCGGGCGAGGAAACCGCGAACTTCCAGTTCCTCGTTGGTCAGCACCCGCTCCCGGTATATCGCCCCTGGAGGCAAGGACGGCAGCGCCGTATCGGCGGCACGGACCACGGGCGAGGCTCCAACACTGGTCACCGCGACGGCGGTTTTTCCTGACCGCTCCCCTCCAGCCGTCGCGTGCCATCCCGCGACGCCCAAGAGCACTGCCACGCCCACCAACACCGCTCCCGAGGCGAGCATCTTTCGTCCCATCACCGACTCCCTGTCATCATCCCCTTCCGTCCTCCACTCTAACGGCCGCGCCCCTACCCCACCGCCACGCGCGCCCAAAGCGGCAACGTGACCAGCGACAGCAGCAGCCCGTACCCCACCATCGCCGCCGCCAGCCGCGGCGCCATGCCCTGCGCGATGGCGAGCGCGCCGGCGGTCACCATCGACGGCATCGCTGCCTCCAGCACCGTGGTGCGGGCCATGTCGCCGGTCATCCCGAGCAGCGGCACCAGCAGCAGCGCCAGCGCCGGCATCACCGCAAGCTTCAGCACCAGGCCGGCCGCCAGCGGTTTGAGTTCATCGCGCGGCAGTGCGAACCGCACCGACAGGCCGATGGTCAGCATCGCCAGCGGCAGCAGGGCTTCGGACAGGCGCAGCAGCGCCCCATCGATCCACGAAGGCGGCGACACGGGCATCACCGTCAACCCGATCACCAGCGCCCACAGCGGCGGGAACAGCAGCACCTTGCGCGCCATTTCACGCGGCGAGGGCTCGGCATCGCCGCCATAGCGCGCCAGTACCCACAGGCCGAACGTGGACATGATCAGGAACGCGCCGAACTGGTCGTAAACCACCGCGTACGGCAATGCGTCCTCGCCGATCAGCGCGCGCGTCAGCGGATAGCCCAGGAAGCTGGTGTTACCCAGCGCGACGGTGAGCAGCAGCACGCCATGCTGGTCGCGGCGCAGCTTCAGCATCCGCACCAGCGCGCCGACCAGCAGCACCGTGGCAACCAGCAGCAACCACGGCACCGCGGCCACGCCCAGCAGCGCCGCCGACAGTTCCAGTCGCGGCGCATACCGCAGCACCGCCGCCGGCAGGCACACGTACAGAACGACCAGCGTCAGCGCCTGCGCGGCGTCGTCCGGCAGCACCTTCAACCGCTGGAACAGCACCCCCAGCACCAGCATCGCCAGCACCAGGGCGAACGCGTCGAACGCCATCGCTTACTCCTCGTCGAAGCGCGATGGTGCCCTGACCCGCGCGGCCGCGCGAACGAGCCGGCTTACGACGGCGGGTTGGCCACCCAGGCGGCGTGCACCTCGGCAAGCCTCGCGCGTTCGTCCTCGGACCACCCGGGCAGCAGTGCCTCGTAGCGATCGGTCGTGCTCCAGTCCTGCGGCTCGGTGCGCACGGCGGCGGCATACCACTCCACGGCCTCGTCGCGGCGGTCCACCGACCACAGCGCCAGCGCGAGCGTCTGCGGCATCCAGCCGCCGTTGACCCCACGCGACAGTACGAGCGTGCGCCACTGGGCGAGCGCTTCCTCGTGGTGGCCCAGCCGGTAGAGGTCCCAGCCGAAGTTCCACAGCACCGGGCGGTAATAGCGGTTGCCCGCGTCCACCTGCGACAGCGCGCGGCTGTAGAGCTCACGGCCCAGCTGCTCGCGGCCACCCTGCATGGCGATGCGTGCGAGGTGCGCCGTCGCCACCAGGTCGCGCGGGTCGCGCTCCATCGCCTTCAACAGGTCCTGGACCGCGGCATCGCCGCTCTTGTCGGTGGCGACCAGCGCCTGGGTCGCAGTGGCGTCGGTGTCGAAGTAGAACTCGGCCGGCTTGGGCAGCGACTGGGCCGAAACGGAACCCGCCCAGAGCAGGCAGGCGGTCAGGACAACGGTTTTCACGGACATCGGTATTCCCCCTGTAACGCCCGCCCATTCTAGACCGTACGGGTCGGCGGCGTTCCGGCTGGTACAATTCCGGGGCTTTGCCCGGGCATTTCGACATGGGTCTGACACGGTAGCGGCCATTGCGCCGGCGACTTGAGCGCCGGGCCCGCCCGGCCGCCGCCGCGCCATGCCGCCGACCCGGCCCGCAGCGCAGCCCGTTGCATCGCACGCCACCCGCCCAGCCACCCCGCGGCCACGCCGCGCCGGAGCCACGCATGACCAGCACCGCCGAACTCAGCTCGCCGTCCTCGGCGAACACCCAGCTCACCCAGGGCGTGGTGGACCGCGACTACACCCTCGACCACAAGTACAGCCGCGAATCCGGCCGCATCTACCTGTCGGGCGTGCAGGCGCTGGTGCGCCTGCCGCTGATGCAGCGCATGCGCGACGCCGCCGAGGGCCTGGACACCGCCGGCTTCATTTCCGGCTACCGCGGCAGCCCGCTGGGCGGGTTCGACCTGGAGCTGTGGCGCGCGCGCAAGCACCTGGAAGGCGCGGGCGTGAAGTTCACCCCCGGATTGAATGAAGACCTCGGCGCGACGATGGTCTGGGGCACGCAGCAGACCGGCCTGTTCCCGGGCGCCAGGCACGATGGCGTGTTCGGCATGTGGTACGGCAAGGGCCCGGGCGTGGACCGCTGCGGCGACGTGTTCAAGCACGCCAACGCCGCCGGCACCGCGCCGCGCGGTGGTGTCCTCGCGCTGGCCGCCGACGACCACGCCTGCCGCAGCTCCACCCTGCCGCACGGCTCCGAGCACGAGTTCGTCTCGGCGATGATGCCGGTGCTCAACCCGGCCGGCGTGCAGGACATCCTCGACATGGGCCTGGTCGGCTGGGCAATGAGCCGCTTCACCGGGCGCTGGGTCGGCTTCAAGACGATTGCCGAAACGGTCGAGTCCTCAGCCTCGGTCGACGTGAATCCGCTGGCGCGCCGCATCGTGCTGCCGGAGGACTTCGAGATGCCGGCCGGCGGCCTCAACATCCGCTGGCCCGACCCGCCGCTGGAGCAGGAAATGCGCCTGCACCAGTACGCGGTCAAGGCCGCGCAGGCGTTCGCGCGCGCCAACGGCATCGACCGCCTGGTGATCGACCCGGCGCAGGCGCGCCTGGGCATCATCACCACCGGCAAGAGCTATCTGGACGTGCTGCAGGCGCTGGAGTACCTGGGCCTGGATGAGCGCGCGTGCCTGGACCTGGGCATCCGCATCTACAAGGTCGGCATGACCTGGCCGCTGGAGCCGGTCGGCCTGCAGCGTTTCGCGCGCGGGCTGGACGACATCCTGGTGGTGGAGGAGAAGCACGCCTTCATCGAGAGCCAGATGAAGGAGTCGATGTACAACTGGGCCGGCAGCGCGCGGCCGAGCATCGTCGGCAAGTACGACGAACACGGCGAGTGGATCCTGCCGTCGACCGGCGAGTTGACGCCGGCGCGCATCGCCCGGGTCATCGCCGGGCGCATCACCAGGTTCCACCAGTCCGAGCGCATCGAGCAGGTGCTGGCGTGGATCGCGCAGAAGGAAGGCGAACTCGCCCTGCCGCGCGCGCAGTTCCCGCGAGTGCCGCACTACTGCTCGG
>MIDV01000110.1:35011-43012 GCA_001830245.1 Lysobacterales bacterium RIFOXYA1_FULL_69_10
GCAGCCGTGCCCTCGGTGGCATCGGCTGCCACTACATGGTCACGTGGATGGACCGCTCCACCGACACCTTCACCCACATGGGCGGCGAGGGCGTGACCTGGGCCGGGCAGGCGGCGTTCACCGACACCCCGCACGTGTTCCAGAACCTCGGCGACGGCACCTACTTCCACTCCGGCAGCCTGGCCATCCGCCAGTCGGTCGCGGCCGGCGTCAACATCACCTACAAGATCCTCTACAACGACGCGGTCGCCATGACCGGCGGCCAGCCGGTGGACGGCACGCTGTCCGTGCCGCAGATCGCCCACCAGGTGCGCAGCGAAGGCGTGGACACCATCGTGCTGGTGTCGGACGACATCGCGAAATGGAACAAGCGCGAGATCTTCCCGTCGGGCGTGGAGTTCTTCGACCGCAAGGAGCTCGACGAGGTGCAGAAGCGCCTGCGCGAGGTCCGCGGCACCAGCGTGCTGATCTACGACCAGACCTGCGCCACCGAAAAGCGCCGCCGCCGCAAGCGCGGCAAGATGGTCGACCCGCAGAAGCGCGTGGTCGTGAACTCGCTGGTGTGCGAAGGCTGCGGCGACTGCGGCAAGAAGTCGTTCTGCGTGTCGGTGCTGCCGAAGGAAACCGAGTTCGGCCGCAAGCGCGACATCGACCAGTCCAACTGCAACAAGGACTACTCCTGCGTCAATGGTTTCTGCCCGAGCTTCGTCACCGTCGAAGGCGGCCGCCTGCGCAAGCAGAAGGGCAGCAACGCCGCCGACCGCCTCGCGAACCTGCCGATGCCGGTGCTGCCGGCGCTGGACCGTCCCTGGAACATCCTGATCACCGGCGTCGGCGGCACCGGCGTGGTCACCATCGGCGCGCTGCTGGGCATGGCCGGGCACCTGGAGGGCCGCGGTTCCAGCGTGCTCGACCAGACCGGCCTGGCGCAGAAGGGCGGCGCGGTCACCACCCACATCCGCATCGCGAAGACGCCCGCCGACATCCACGCCGTGCGCATCGCCGCCGGCGAGGCCGACCTCGTGCTGGGCTGCGACATGGTGGTGGTCAACGACTACTGGGCGCTGTCGAAGGTCCGGGCGGGGCGCTCCAACGTCGTGCTCAACAGTTACGAAGCGATGCCCGGCACGTTCACCACGCGCCCGGACATGGAGTTCCCGGCCACCGACATCATCGATGCGGTGCGCAAGGCACTGGGCGACAGCGCGAAGGACGGCCTGCACGTGGTCGATGCCACGCAGCTGGCCACCGCGCTGATGGGCGATGCGATCGCCACCAACCTGTTCATCCTCGGCTACGCATGGCAGCAGGGCCTGGTGCCGCTGTCGCTGGACGCGATCATGCGCGCGGTCGAGCTCAACGGCGCCGCCGTCGACATGAACAAGACCGCCTTCGCCTGGGGCCGGCTGGCGGTGGTCGACATGCCGGCGGTGATGCAGTCCGCCGGACTGGTTCGCAACGCGCAGACCACGGCCGAAGCCACGCCGCACGCCCTGCCGATGCTGCCGGCCGGGGAGTGGGAAGGCCACGAGTGGGGTGCCAACGCGGCCCCCGCGCCGCTGCGCAACGAGGACGAGCTGCGCCACGTACCGTCGCACGCTGCTGGCGACAACGTCGCGTTCCTGCCGCTGGACGACGCTCGGCTGTCGCGTTCGCTTGATGAGCTCATCGCGCGCCGCGTGGCGTTCCTGACCGACTACCAGGACGCGAAGTACGCCAAGCGCTACGCCGACTTCGTCGCGCGCGTGCGCAACGCCGAGGCCGAACGCGCGCCCGGCAGCACCGACCTGACCGAAGCCGTGGCGCGCTACGCGTTCAAGCTGATGGCCTACAAGGACGAGTACGAGGTCGCGCGCCTGTACACCAGCGGCGAGTTCCAGCGCCGCATCGCGCAGCAGTTCGAAGGCGACTACACGCTGAAGTTCCACCTCGCCCCGCCGATCATGGCCAGGAAGGACGACCAGGGCCGCCTGATCAAGCGCGAGTTCGGGCCGTGGATGCTGAAGGCCTTCGGCGTGCTGGCGAAGTTCAAGGGCCTGCGCGGCACCGCGCTGGACATCTTCGGCCGCACCGAGGAGCGCCGCATGGAGCGCCGCCTGATCGAGGAGTACTTCGCCACCGTCGACGGCCTGCTGGGCACGCTGGACCGCGGCAACGTCGACCTGGCCGCGGAGATCGCCTCGATCCCCGAGCACATCCGCGGCTACGGGCACGTCAAGGAAGACCACCTGCACACGGCCAAGGCGCGCGAAGCCGAGCTGCTGGCGCAGTGGAACAACCCGCTGCGTGTGGTGCAGGTGGCCTGACGGGTTGCCGGTACCGTCATGTACGAAAAAGCCCCGCATCCGCGGGGTTTTTTTTGTGCTGGAGATGTCCGCACCCGGTCATCTAGAAAACCGGCGCCCCTGTAGGAGCGGCTTCAGCCGCGATCGCAACTCCCATGGCCTAAGAGATGTTCGCGTCCTTTGTAGGAGCGACGTAAGTCGCGATCACAGGTCTCCGGAGCTGCGCGGTCGCGACTTACGCCGCTCCTACAAAAGACCTCTCGACATTTCCGGCGTATGGGGTGCCACAGCATTGCTGGAGTGCCGATCGCGGCTGAAGCCGCTCCTACAGATGTGGGAACGGACGCCGGACGGAATCCATCCGCCCGGCGTCCTTTGCACATCCTTTGCACATACGCGTTTCGATCAACGCACCCGGAACAACCCGCTGCCCGTCGGCGCGTTCTCGTTGTAGTCCGGAATCTGGTCGTACGGCGAGTTCACCGTGTCGATGTACGGCGAGGTGAACGCCTCGCGCACGCCGGCGCGGGCGCGCTCCCAGTCAAGACGCGAGCCGCCGTTATGGCGCTGCCAGTCCTGCGCGAGTTCGCGCTCCAGCGAGTCGTCCCAGTCGCGGTCGGCGTAGCGCGTCTTGGCCAGCACGCCGTAGCGGTAGGCGGGACGGTAGTCGTCGAAGGTCTCGTCCTGCGCCTTGTAATCGGCCTGCTGGAAGCGCTCCTGGAAGTGCTGGTCGGCGGCAGCGTAGGTGTTGTGGGTGAGGTCGGCGCGGCTCCACGAGTCGCGGACCGCCGGCTTGGCCTGGTCCCAGTCCAGGCGCGACTGGCCGCGCGCCTGCTCCCACTTGCTGCGCAGCTCGCTCTCGGACTGCTCGAAGCCGCGGCTGCCGTACTGCTCGCGCGCCTGCAGGCCGAAGCCGTAGGCTGCGGAGTAGTCGCGGTCGTAATCGAACTTGGTGGTGTCGGTATACGGACGGTCGGCGTGCGCCTGGCGCCAGTACTCGACCTCGCCGGTCGGGTCGATGCGCTCGGCCACGCTCTTGCCCGCGGCCGCGCCGGCAATCACGCCGACACCGGCACCGACCAGGGTGCCGATCGGGCCGAACACGGTACCGGCCAGCGCGCCGGCCGCGGCGCCACCGGCCGCACTGCCGACGCCGACGCCGACCGGGTGGGATCCTGCTTCTCCGGTAATCGGGTCGCGGTTGAGGTCGCGGTGCGCGGTGTCTTTGGGCTGGGTCATCGCAGTGCTCCTGATGGGGACGCCGGGCGTGCCGGCCGGGGGAGCGTCCACCTTCGCGCAGCCGCGGTTAAACCAACGTCGCCATGGGGTGATCGGGCGATGACGGGTCGCCTTCCGGTTGAACGGTTCAGCTGCGCCGCGGCACCTGCGGGTCGGCGCGCCGTGCGTGCGTGGGCGTGTTCAGCCGGTACGACGCCAGGCGATGCACCGGTTGTTGGCCGGCATGGCGACATCCTCGACCAGCGCCAGGCCGATGCCACGTGCCAGCGCATCCACCGCTTCGAAATCGCGGATGCCCGACCGCGGATCGCGCGCCTTCAGCCAGCCGTCGAACTCGCGGTTGCTGCCGCTGGTGTAGTCGCCGCCGTAGTTGAACGGCCCGTAGACCACCAGCACAGCGTCCGCCGCCAGCGTGCGGTCCAGTCCGGCGAAGAAGGCTTCGACTTCGGGCCAGCCCATGATGTGCAGCGTGTTGGCGCTGAAGGCGGCATCGAAGCGCGTGCCGTTCGCTGGACGTGGCCACGGTCCCGTCGCCACGTCCAGCTCGACTGGCGCCGGTGTGTTGGGCAACGCAGCATGGCCCAGCCACGCGCGGATGCCCGGCAGGTACTCGGCGCGGTCGCTGCACTGCCACCGCAGCCACGGCATTGCAGCGGCGAAGTGGACCGCGTGCTGGCCGGTGCCGCTGCCGATCTCGAGCACGTGGCGGCGCTCGGCGAAGTGGCGCTGCAGGACGGCGAGGATTGGTTCGCGGTTGCGCTCGCAGGAGGGGGCGTTGGGGAGGGCGTCGGGCATGGGCGTCGTCCGGTTCTGCATTGGTCTTCGCAGTAGTGTGCCCCTCCCCCTGCGACTGCAGGGGGAGGCTGGGAGGGGGTGCTCTGCAATTTGTCGCGGCGGAAAGCACCCCTCCCCAACCCTCCCCTGCATGCAGGGGAGGGAGTAGTAACGCTCTTTGAGTCAGCTGAACGCCAAGGACGGGAGTTGCAAGACCCGACGGAAGCATGCCGGTCGCTGCCGGCCGATACTGGTCAAGATCCCTGAACCGGCAACGCGCCCGCACCAATGCACCGCCTCGACTTCACCCCTTCGCTGATCCTGCCGGTTGCCCGCGCCGACTGGCCGCCGCCGGCGGTGCCCGTCACGATCGACGGCATCACCCTGCAGCCCAAGTCCGAACTGCACGTCACGCTGGTCGGCACTTCCCTGGGCGAGGAGCTGCTGCGTTCGATCGCGCGGCCACTGCTGCACGACACCGTGTCCCGCGCCTTGGCGACACATGGCACCCACCCGGTGCGGACCGGCGCCCTGCATCTGCTGCGCAAGCCTTTCGACGAGGACGGACAAGGCGGCGTGGCGCACTCCGTCATCGAGCACGTGCACCTGCCGGCGATGGCGCCATTGCACGCGGCCCTGGGTCGCCTCCTCGGCCGCCAGCTGCCCGTGCCACCACCGCACGTGACGCTTTACACGGCCGGCGACGACCGCGGCATCGGAATCTCCAGCCCGCGCCGGCTGCGCGCGCTGGCCGTCCGCCGCGTCGACCCGCTCGAACTGGGCGACTGACGGCCACGGTCTCACCCGGTGCGACGCCCCTCGGGCCCACTGCCCGCCTTCGGCGGGACGGGTGGACACGCACATGGGGCACGCACTGGCACGGCGGGTGGAAGACGAGCAGCAGGCGCTGGCCCTGCCCGGTGACGGCCGTCGCGCGGGCGACGGCGGCGCGCTGACGCAGGCGCTGGAGCGCCGCTACGCCGACCGCATCACCGGCAGTTTCACGATTCCCGGCCGCGAGGGACGTTATGCGCCGATTCCCGATGACGTGCCCGCCGCGCTGGCCTCGGCCCTGCGCGCACGCGGCATCGACCGCCTCTACGCCCACCAGGCCGAGGCGTGGGACGCGACGCAGCGCGGCGAGCACGTCGCCATCGTGACCCCGACGGCTTCGGGCAAGTCGCTGTGCTACACGCTGCCGGTCGCCGCCTCGGTGATGAATGCGCGGAGCACGGGCGGCGCGGCCAAGGCGCTGTACCTGTTTCCGACCAAGGCGCTGGCGCAGGACCAGGTCGCCGAGCTGCTGGAGCTCAACCGCGCCGGCGACCTCGGGCTGAAGGCCTTCACCTTCGACGGCGACACGCCCGGCGATGCGCGCCAGGCGATCCGCCTGCACGGCGACATCGTCGTGTCCAACCCGGACATGCTCCACCAGGCGATCCTGCCCCACCACACCAAATGGGCGCAGTTCTTCGAGAACCTGCGGTTCGTGGTGATCGACGAGGTGCACACCTACCGCGGCGTGTTCGGCAGCCACGTCGCCAACGTGCTGCGCCGGCTCAAGCGCATCTGTGCGTTCTACGGTGTGCGGCCGCAGTTCATCCTGTGCTCGGCGACGATCGGCAACCCGGCCGAGCACGCGCGCGCGCTGATCGAGGACCGCGTGCACGCGATCACCGAATCCGGCGCGCCCACCGGCGACAAGCACGTGCTGCTGTGGAACCCGCCGGTGGTGAACCCCGACCTCGGCCTGCGCGCGTCGGCGCGCTCGCAGAGCAACCGCATCGCCCGCATCGCCATCAAGTCCGGGCTCAAGACCTTGGTGTTCGCCCAGACCCGGTTGATGGTCGAGGTGCTGACCAAGTACCTCAAGGACATCTTCGACAACGACCCGCGCAAGCCCGCGCGCATCCGCGCCTACCGCGGCGGCTACCTGCCGACCGAGCGGCGCGAGGTCGAACGCTCGATGCGCGCCGGCAATGTCGACGGCGTCGTCAGCACCTCGGCGCTGGAACTGGGCGTGGACATCGGCGCGCTGGATGTCGTGGTACTCAACGGCTACCCGGGCACGGTGGCCGCGACGTGGCAGCGCTTCGGCCGCGCCGGGCGCCGGCAGCAGCCGAGCCTGGGGGTGATGGTCGCCAGCAGCCAGCCGCTGGACCAGTACGTGGTGCGGCACCCGGACTTCTTCGCCGACGCCTCGCCCGAGCACGCGCGCATCGCCCCGGACCAGCCGCTGGTGCTGTTCGACCACATCCGCTGCGCCGCGTTCGAACTGCCGTTCACCACGCGCGAGATGTTCGGACCCATCGACCCGTCGGTGTACCTGGAGGCGCTGGCCGAGACCGAAGTCGTGCACCGCGAGGGCGAGCGCTGGGAGTGGATCGCCGACAGCTACCCGGCCAATGCGGTGTCGCTGCGTTCGGTCGCCGACGGCAACTTCGTGGTGGTCGACCGCAGCGACGGCCGCCAGACCATCATCGCCGAGGTCGACTATTCCGCCGCCGCGCTCACCCTGTACGAAGGCGCGATCCACATGGTGCAGTCCACGCCCTACCAGGTGGAGCGGCTGGACTGGGAGGGACGAAAGGCGTTCGTGACGCGCACGTTTGTCGACTACTACACCGACTCGATCGACTACACGAAGCTCAAGGTGCTGGAGCGCTTCGACGGCTGCGCGGCCGGCCAGGGCGATGCGCAGCACGGCGAAGTGCACGTGGTCCGGCGCGTGGCCGGTTACAAGAAGATCCGCTATTACACCCACGAGAACATCGGCTACGGCCCGGTCAACCTGCCCGACCAGGAGCTGCACACTACTGCGGCGTGGTGGCAGCTGCCGCAGCCGGTGCTGCTGGCGTGGTTCGCCTCGCGCCAGGACGCGCTGGACGGGTTCCTGGGCGCGGCGCATGCGCTGCACGTGGTCGCCACCGTTGCGGTGATGGCCGACGCGCGCGACCTGCAGAAGGCGGTCGGCAACGGCGACGGCGCGTGGTTTGCCACGGCCGATGCCAAGGGCCGCGGCCAGCTGCGCGGCGTGGAAGGCGGCAACGCACTGGTGCCGGGTGGCGCGAACGAGGATGCTCTGGAGGCGTGTCGCCAGTTCATCCCAACGGTGTACCTGTACGACAACTTCCCTGGCGGTGTCGGCCTGAGCGAGCCGCTGTGGACACGGCAGGAGGAACTGGTCCGCCGCGCAGCCGAGCTGGTGGAGCGCTGCGACTGCCGCGCCGGGTGCCCGGCGTGCGTCGGCCCGGTGCTGGCGGTCGACGAAGGCCGCGAGGAGGCCACGCCGAAGTCGCTCGCCTTGCGGGTGCTGGGTTTGCTGGTGGACGCGGCGGTATGAGCGCGCATCGCGCCGGCGTATGTAGGAGCGGCTTCAGCCGCGATCTGGAACAGGTCGCCTGTTCGCTCACCCGATCGCGGCTGAAGCCGCTCCTACAACAACGGGCAGGTGAACGATTGGGCCGCGTACTTCCACTTCTCTGTAAGAGCGACGTGAGTCGCGACCGGCGCCTGCCTTCGGCCGGTTCGCGGGTCGCGACTCACGTCGCTCCTACAGGGGCGGCTCCATCCATGGAGCACCCATGAGCGTCACCCTCGAAAAACTGCGCGCGCTGAAGCGGCAGGCCGGGACCGGCTCACCGGCAGAGCCCGCACCGCCTGCGACGCCGCACCCGGCCGCTCCCGCTTCGATACCGCCAGC
>MIDV01000110.1:43023-46016 GCA_001830245.1 Lysobacterales bacterium RIFOXYA1_FULL_69_10
TCAATCGATACCCTGCGCCGGCTCCTCGGCGTGCGCGAGCGCAAGCCTTTCGTCACCGTTCCACGCGGGCCGGTCGACCGCACCCTGCCGGGCGAGGAGATCGCCCCGGGCCTGCGTCTGATCGAGGCGCACCTGCCGTTGCCCACGCCGCGCACTGCCCTTTCGCTTGCCTTCGCCAAGCGCGACGGCGAATACGTCGACCCGCGCGCGCTGCTGTTCTTCGACACCGAGACCACCGGCCTGGCCGGCGGCACCGGCACGCGCGCGTTCCAGATCGGCGCGGCCGACTGGCACGTGCATCCGCTGCACGGCGACGGCCTGCGCGTGCGCCAGCTGCTGATCACCACGCTGGCCGCGGAGCCGGCGATGCTGCGCGAGTTCGCGACGTGGCTGGCGCCGGCCACCGTGCTGTCGAGCTACAACGGCCGCTGCTACGACGCGCCGCTGCTCAAGACCCGCTATCGGCTTGCGCGGCTGCCGTGCCCGATCACGCCGCTGGACCATGTCGACCTGCTGTTCCCGACGCGCCGCCGCTACCGCGGCACGTGGGAGAACTGCCGGCTGGCGACGGTCGAACGCGAACTCCTGCGGATCGTGCGCGAGGACGACCTGCCCGGCTCGCAGGCACCGGCGGCATGGCTGTCGTACCTGCGCGGTGGCGCATCTTCGTTGCTGCGGCGCGTGTGTGCGCACAACCACCAGGACGTGGTGACCCTGGCGCGTTTGATGCAGCGGCTGGTGGAAGTCCACGAAGCGGAGTCCACGGCCACGGGTTGACGCGACCGCAACGCACCGGCGCGCACACTTCGCGCCGTCGCCGTGCTGGAACCCCGATGTCCGCTTCGCCCCCGAACCTGTTCCGTATGTCGCTGGTCCTGCTGCTGGCGACAGCGTCCACCGCGTGCGCACCCGACTCGATGACCGATGCCGCCAGCGCCACGCGCCCGTCCGCGCCCACCGTGGACAGCGTCGCGACCGTGAACGCTCCCGCGGAGCAGGGCCGCCCGGTCTCCAGTAGCGCCGACGACGCGCGCAGCTGCGATGTGGCGCGCGTGGATGCACTGGCCGGGCACGCGGCGACACCGTCCAACCTCGACCTGGCGCGCGAGCTCAGCGGCGCGGCCAGCGTGCGCGTGATCGGGCCCGGTGAACCGGTGACGGAGGACTACAGTGCGTCGCGGCTCAACCTGGAAGTCGACGGCGACGACGTGATCCTGCGCGCGGCCTGCGGCTGATCGCGACGGTTTTCCGTCTTCATGCGCCCCACACGCGGGCGCCGGCAGGCTGCCGCGGTCCAATTTCCCATGCGACCCGCCCGGAGCGTTGCCATGAACCGCAGTGCCTTCTCCCTGCCTGCCCTGCCCGCCCTCGTACTCGCGCTGTCGGTCGGCGCCTGCGCCACCATGGCGCCGCCGCCGAGCAGCACCAACCCGGTCGAAGGGCCCTGCAACGCCGAAGGCGCACGCTGGGCAATCGGCCAGGCGGTGAACGACGACGTGGTCAACCGCATCCTGCGCGACACCAACAGCCGCGACGCACGCGTGCTGGAGCCGGGCGACGCCGCGACCATGGATTACCGCCCCGACCGCATCAACGTCGACGTCAACGACCGCGGCGCGATCACCGGGCTGCGCTGCGGCTGAAGCCGCCGTAACGACAGGAGCCGACCATGCGCCACGCCCATGTCCTCGCGCTGCTGCTGCCGCTGATGCTGGGTGCCTGCGCCGATCGCGCCGGCGATGCCGCCAGTACGGAGGACGCCATGCAGACCGCTTCGGATACGCCCACTGCCGGGGACGACCCCGCCGGTGATGCCACGGCACCGGCCACGGCCGCAGACGGTTCGTCGTCCGCTCAGTCTGGCGATCCCCGCCGCGGCGTCTCCGCACCCGCGCCGACCGAAATGCCGACCGACCCGGCCGAACCCGACCGCGCCAGTGCACCGCCGATGTCGGACCCGCTGCCGCCGACGCGCCGCACCTGCAATGCCGATGCGGCCGCCGGCCATGTCGGCAGCGAAGCCACTCCTGGGGTCGTCTCCGCTGCCCAGCGCGACGCCGGCGCCAGCACCGCTCGGGTGCTCAAGCCCGGGCAGATGGTCACGATGGAGTACATCGAGGGCCGGTTGAACATCGACGTCGACGCCAACAACGTCATCACCGGGGTTCGCTGCGGCTGAGAGTTCGCGTCGGCCGAGCGGGTCTGGCCATCCTTTGTAGGAGCGACGTGAGTCGCAACCGTGGTGCAGCGTAGGCGCCGCCGACTGCCTGGTCGCGACTTACGTCGCTCCTACACGCACTCTGGCCCCATCAAGTCACGAACCGAACCAATTTGTTGTAGGAGCGGCTTCAGCCGCGAACCCGAACCGGTTTCCACCGCGCCATCCGGTCGCGGCTGAAGCCGCTCCTACAGAAGCTGGGGATTCTTCGCGGTTGAAGCGGCCGTCCACGTGCTCCCGCAGAGGCTGACGCCCACACCCGCCTCTGTGCGCAGGGCTAGACTCAACCCGTTGCCGCCACCGGAACCGCCGTGCGCCGCACTTCCGTCATCGTCGCAATCGCCCTGCTCGCCGGCCTGTGGTTCTGGCTGCAGCCGGCGCCGATCCAGCCGCCAGTCGAACAGGTTACGACCGTCCACGGTGGCGAGGCCCGGCCGTCAGGCGACACCCGCGTGGCGCACCTGCCCGGCTGGCTTCCGGCCGAGGCCGCACCGGTGCTGGCCGCCATCGAGCGCGGCGGTCCGTATGACTACCCACAGGACGGCGGCACCTTCCAGAACCGCGAGCGCCTGCTGCCGCAACGGCCACGCGGCTACTACCGCGAGTTCACCGTCGACACGCCGGGCTCGCGCGACCGCGGCGCGCGCCGGATCGTCACCTGTGGCGATCCCCCGGTCGAATACTGGTACACCGCGGACCACTACCGCAGCTTCCGCAGCTTCGACCCGGGCGTGGCGCGATGAACCCCGTCGACCTGCGAGCGCTGCTGGCCGAC
>MIDV01000111.1:0-4908 GCA_001830245.1 Lysobacterales bacterium RIFOXYA1_FULL_69_10
TCGAACACTTCGGCTGCGGACGTGCTGTCGAGGTTGCCGGTGGGTTCATCGGCCAGCAGCAGCGATGGGCGGGTGAGCAGCGCGCGCGCCACGGCCACGCGCTGTTGCTGGCCGCCCGACAGCTGGTCCGGCCTGCGCTGCTCCAGCCCATCCAGCCCGACCTGCGCCAGCAGCTGGCGGCCGCGGTCGAGCTGCTCGGACGTGGGCTTGCCGCTGGCCACCATCAGCGGCATCAGTACGTTCTCCAGCGCGGTGAAGGCCTGGATCAGGTGGTGGAACTGGAATACGAAGCCGATCGCGGTGCCGCGCAGGGCGGTGCGCCGGGCGTCGTCCATGCCGCGCGTGGCCTCGCCCAGCAGGTACAGCTCGCCGGCCGTGGGCCGGTCGAGCAGGCCGATCACGTTCAGCAGCGTGCTCTTGCCCGACCCCGAGGCGCCGACCAGCGCCACGAAGTCGCTGCGCTGCAGGCGCAGGTCCAGCCCGTGCAGCACCTCGGTCTCGGTCGGACGGCCGACGTTGTAGCTCTTCCTCAGGCCCTGCAGGCGCAGCACCTCCTGGCGGGCGTCGTGCTCAGACATGGCGGATCGCCTCCACCGGGTCCATGCGCGCGGCGCGCCGCGCGGGCAGCGCGGCCGACACCACGCCCGTCAGGGTCGCCAGCACCGCGGCGCCCACCAGCAGCGCGGGTTCGACGGGGATGTAGAACAGCCGCGGACCGAAGGTGTTGAACGCGGCGACCAGCCCGTAGCCGGCCACGCCGCCCAGCACCGAGCCGGCCAGGCCGAACAGCGCGCCCTGCACCAGGAACACGCGCAGCATCTGCCGGCGCGTGGTGCCCATCGCCCGCAGGATGCCGATCTCGCGCGTGCGCTGCACCACGCTGACCGACAGCACGCTGGCGATGCCCAGCGCCACGCTCAGTGCCACGAACAGGCTGATCATCTGCGTGCTCAGGCTCTGCGAGCGAAGTGCGTTCATCAGCTGCGCGTTGGTCTCCATCCAGCTTTCCGCCTTCAGGCCGGTAAGTCGCGCGATGCGCGCGGCCACCGGCTGCGCGGCGAAGATGTCGTCGACGGTGACGTCGATGAGGGTGGCCGCGCCGGGCAGGTCGAGCAGCGATTGCGCCTGCTTCATGTCCAGGTACACGTAGCGCGCGTCCAGCTCACGCACGCCCAGCTCGAAGATGCCGGCGACGTTCAGCACGCTTTCGCGGCCCTGCCCGCCGTCGATGCGCACCTTGTCGCCGACACGCATCCCCAGTTCGAGGGCCAGTTGCCGGCCGACCACCGCGTCGCCGGCGCCGATCCGGAACACGCCTTCGACGATGTCGTCCTGGACGGGGATGATCCGCTGGTAGCGCGCCGCATCGATCCCCACCAGCGCCACCGATTCCAGTGCCTCCCCGCGCCGCGCGAACGCCGGGCCGGAGATGACCGGCGAGACCGCCGTCACCCGGGGCAGGGTATCCAGCACGTCGCGCACCTGCTGCCAGTTGTTGATCGAGCGCAGGCGCTGTGCGCGGCGGTTTTCCAGGACCAGATGCACGGTGCCGTCGGCCGGCGCCAGGATCCGGTTGGTCTCCTCCGCCGGCTGCACCTTGATGTGGGCTTGCGTGCCCAGCGTGCGGTCGATGATGTTGCCCTGCAGCCCGTTGATGAGCGCGGTGAGGAACACGATCACCGCCACGCCCACCGCGATCCCCACCAGGATCAATGTGCTCTGCGCGCGGCCTTCGCGCAGGAACCGGGTGGCGATGGTCCATTCGACCCACATCGGCGTCAGTCGAGGCGGGCCGGCAGTTCGTTCCGGGTGGACGCCGCGGACGCGTCCACGGGCAGCCCGGCCGGCACCACCCGCACGCGTTCGCCGGGGTCGAGCCCGGCCTGCGCATCGGCCAGGATCCAGTCGCCCGGCGCCAAGCCGGCCGCCACCTCGGTCAGGGTCAGGCCGCGCAGGCCGAGCTCGACATCGCGCCGCACGGCGCGGCCGTCCTCCACCCGCCAGACCCGGGCGCGGTCCCCGGCCACTTCGCCCAGCGCGTCGTTGGGCACCACCACGGCCCGTTCGCGGCGGCCGGTCTCGACGTTGACCGACACGGTCATGTCCTGGCGCAGGAAGTCCGGCACGGGCGACACCGTCAGGCGGATGTCCACCGAGCCGCGTTGCGGGTCGACGCTGGGGGCGATGAAGCCGACCTCGGCGGCGAACGGCCGCGACGGGTAGGCATCGGCGATGCATACCGCCTTCTGGCCGATCGCGAGCACCTGCAGGTTCTTCTCATCCAGGGGCACCAGCACCTCGGTGGCGCCGGCGCGGGCGATCTCGAAGAGCACGCGGCCGGGCTGCACCAGGTCGCCGGGCTCGACGTTGCGGGTCAACACCGTGCCTGCCACCTCCGCGCGCAGCGTGGTCTTGGCCAGCTGCGCGCGCGCATTGGCCAGGCGGGCGCGGGCCGCGGCCTCGTCGGGGTTGCCGGCCGCCAGCGAACGCGCGGCCAGGCGCGCCTGCTCGGCGGCGGTGCGCGCGACCGTCTCGGCCTGCACCGCCTGCTCCAGGGTTTCGCGTGCGATCAGCTGTCGCGCGAAAAGCTCGCGCCGGCGCTGCACCTCGCGGCTGGCCTGCGCCAGCCGGGCCTCGGCCTCCCGCACCGCCGCCTGCGCCTGCGGGCGCGCGGACTGCTGCAGCACGGCGACGGCGGCCTCGGCTTCGCGTACGGCGGCTTCCAGGTCGTCGGCGCGCAGCACCGCCAGCACGTCGCCCGGTTGTACGGTGTCGCCCTCCTGCACGCGCCGCTCCACCACCACGCCGGTGACCGCGCTGCCCACCTGCGCCCGCGATACCGCGACGACGCGACCCGTGGCCACCACCGTCTGCACCAGCGGCCGCGACACCACTTCATAGCCCTCCATCGCCGGCCCCCGCAGCCTGCCGGCGACGCCCCACGCCAGCGCGAGCAGCACCAGCACGGCTCCAGCCACCAGCAAGGGGCGATGTTTCATGTGGCGTGTCCACGGCGCGGTCGACGGGCCCATACCATACCCACTGGTGGCGGCACCCGGCCGCCCGGGAGGCCACGCGCCGGGACACGGCGGCCGGCGTTCGATGACGCCGGACGCTGGCCGGGGCCGCGATTGACGCCGGCTGAAGCCCCGCTGCCCTAGGATGCCCTCCCATTCCATCCAACCCGTCCGGAGCCTCCCATGCCCCTGCGTCCCCTGACCCTGGCCGTCGCGCTCGCCCTGTCCGGCGGTCTCATCGCCTGCCAGCCGCAGACCGCGAACGAAACGCCCGCGCCCGCGGCCACCCAGGCGCCGGACGCGAGCGAAGCCGCCGACGGCGTCGCGGCGAAGGTCGCCGCCTACGAGGAGGTCGAACTGACCGCCGACCTCTCGCACCTGGCCGAGGGCGACCGCGAAGCGATCGGCTACCTGCTCCAGGCCGGCGAGATCATGGACGACCTGTTCTGGAAGCAGGTCTACGCCGACAAGGACGCGCTGCTGGCGTCCACGTCCGACCCGGCCACGCGCCGCTTCATCGAAATCAACTACGGGCCATGGGACCGGCTGGACGGCGATGCGCCGTTCGTCGCGGGCGTGGAGGCGCGACCGCCGGGCGCCGGCTTCTACCCGGCCGACATGACCAAGGCCGAGTTCGAGGCCGCCGACCTGCCGGGCAAGGACAGCCTGTACACGCTGGTGAAGCGCAATGACGCCGGCGAGCTGGAAGTGGTGCCGTACCACGAGGAGTACGCCGAGGAACTCGGCCGCGCCGCCGACCTGCTGCGCCAGGCCGCCAAGGTCGCCACCGACGAAGGCTTCCGGAACTACCTGGAACTGCGCGCCGACGCGCTGGTCACCGGCGAGTACCAGCCAAGCGACATGGCGTGGATGGACATGAAGACCAGCCCGATCGACGTCGTCATCGGGCCGATCGAGAGCTACCAGGACGCGCTGTACGGCAAGAAGGCCGCGTTCGAGGCGTTCGTGCTGGTCAAGGACGTGGAGTGGAGCGAGCGCCTGGCGAAGTTCGCCCAGCACCTGCCGGCGCTGCAGCGCGAGCTTCCGGTGGATGCTAAGTACAAGGCCGAGTCGCCGGGCTCGGACGCCGACCTCAACGCCTACGACGCCATCTACTACGGCGGCGACGCCAACGCCGGCGCCAAGACCATCGCCATCAACCTGCCCAACGACGAGGAAGTGCAGCTGGCCAAGGGCTCGCGCCGCCTGCAGCTGAAGAACGCGATGCGCGCCAAGTTCGACGCCATCCTGGAGCCCATCGCCGACGAGCTGATCGCGCCGGAACAGCGCGAGAACATCACCTTCGACGCGTTCTTCGAGAACGTGATGTTCCACGAGGTCGCGCACGGCCTGGGCATCAAGAACACGCTGGACGGCAAGGGCACCGTGCGCGATGCGCTGACTGATCTCGCCAGTGCCTTCGAGGAAGGCAAGGCCGACATCCTCGGCCTGTACATGATTGGCCAGCTGGGCGGGATGGGTGAGCTGGACGCCGGGAAGCTGGACGACAACTACGTGACGTTCCTGGCCGGCATCTTCCGCTCGGTGCGCTTCGGCGCCAGCAGCGCGCACGGCCAGGCCAACATGGCTGCGTTCAATTTCCTGCAGGAGCAGGGCGCCTTCAGCCGTGATGCCGCCACCGGCCATTACCGCGTGGACTTCGAGAAGATGAAGCCGGCGGTCGATGCGCTGTCGGCAAAGATCCTCACCCTGCAGGGCGACGGCGACCATGCCGGTGCGCGCGCGTTCCTGGACCAGTACGGAAATATCGGCCCGGAATTGCAGTCCGACCTGGACCGCATCGCCGCGGCAGACATCCCCGTGGACATCGTGTTCAAGCAGGGGCGCGAGGTGCTGGGGTTGCCTGCGGCGCAGTAACGGCGGCTGCAGC
>MIDV01000111.1:5010-8590 GCA_001830245.1 Lysobacterales bacterium RIFOXYA1_FULL_69_10
GTGCGATTGCGCGGTCGCGGCTGAAGCCGCTCCTACAAATAAACCGCAGGTTCGTCGCCGCTGCGGTTGCACGGTCGCGACTAGACCCGAGGGCTTTGCTCGAGAATGAGGCCCATTGTAGGAGCGACGTAAGTCGCGACCGTGATGGGCCGCTGGCGGCGCGGGTCACATCGTTGGTGCGATTGCGCGGTCGCGGCTGAAGCCGCTCCTACAAATAAACCGCAGGTTCGTCGCCGCTGCGGTTGCACGGTCGCGACTTACGTCGCTCCTACAAATGGACAGTTGGGATTCGCCGTGTGCGCGGGTGCCGACGACGGGTCGGCGCCCGCGCACCTCACCAGACCAGGTCGTCCGGCACCTGGAACTGCGCGTAGTACGCGTCGTCCTCCGACGTCGACACGGCCGGCGCGGCGTCGGCCTTGCCGTGGTCGAGCACGACCATCGCGCGGTCGCGTTCAATCACCTTGTCGGCGGCGGCGCGCGGCAACAGTTCATAGCGCTCGCCGATGGCGGCGATGACCAGCGCGCCGGTGGCCAGCAGCTTGCGCTGGGCGTCGTCGACCAGCAGCGTGCGGATGGCGCCGCCGGCGTTGAAGCGGTACTCGCTCTCGCCGGTGCGCGGCACCTTCTTGTCCTGGATGATCTGCCGCGCCTGCGCGCGCAGTTCGGCGGTACGCGCCTGCGCCTTGCGCTCGGCCGCCAGTGCGCGGTCGCGCTCGGCCTTCTCGGCGCGGGCGCGCTCGACCTCAAGCGCGATTTCATCCGGCTTGGCCGGCCCCTTGGCGTGGAGCGCCTTGTTCTGCTCGCGAGCCGCGTCGGCGACCTGTGACTTCTTGACCAGGCCGGCCTTGAGCAGCTGCGCCTGGAGCGGATTGGGCTTGGCCATGGCGTGGGGTCGCACGGGTGGGGCGGGGCGGTCATGATAGCGGCGGCGTCGCGATGTGCTGCGGCCACCCGGCGGTAAGGCCTGCGGAAGACCCCAGTTCGTCATCCCCGCGCAGGCGGGGATCCAGCGACTTCGTTCCTGCGTCCAACGCCCCTGGGCAACGTCACAGGATTCCCGCGCTCGCGGCAATGGCGATCAAAAGAGAACCGCCAGCCCGTGCTGACTCGCAAGCAGGTAACCCATGCAGCCCCTCAAGTACCTCGCCGGCTACCCGTCCCACCTGCAGGACAAGGTGCGCGCGCTGATCGAACAGGGCCGGCTGGGCACGGTGCTGGCCGAGCGCTACGGCCAGGCCCACGCCATCCGCAACGACAGCCAGCTCTACGAGTACGTGCAGCAGTTGAAGGACCGCCACCTGCGCAAGGCGGTGCCGCTAGGCAAGGTGGTCTATGACGGCAAGCTGCAGGTGATGAAGCACGCGCTGGGCACGCACACCGCGATCTCCCGCGTGCACGGCGGCCGGCTCAAGGCCAGCCGCGAGATCCGCATCGCCAGCGTGTTCCGCGATGCGCCCGCCGACTTCCTGCGGATGATCGTGGTGCACGAACTCGCGCACCTGAAGGAGGCCGAGCACGACAAGGCTTTCTACCAGTTGTGCACGCACATGGAGCCGGACTACCACCAGCTGGAGTTCGACTTGCGGCTGTACCTGACGCAGCTTGATCTGGCGCGGGCGAGCAACGTGCGTCCCGCATCGGCCACGCCCCCGCAAGGCGGATAGGCGGGCACCGGCCCGCCCGCGAGGCTGGCGCCGCCGGTGCGTCAGGACTGGTACGCGCCCGCGGAATAGGTCAGCTCGTAGCTGTGGCTGTAGATCTCCAGGATGTTCCCGAACGGGTCCTCCATGTAGACCATGCGGTAGGGCTTCTCGCCGGGGTAGTAGTAGCGCACCGGCATGCGCTGCTTGCCACCGGCGGCTACCACCCGGGCGGCCAGGCCTTCCAGGTCCGGGTCCTGCACGCAGAAGTGGAAGACGCCCGTCTTCCAGTATTCGAAGTTGTCGGCGGGCTTCTCGGCATTGGGGAACTGGAAGATCTCGACGCCGATCCGGTCGCCGGTGGACAGGTGCGCGATGCGGAACGACGACCAGCCCGCGCCGAACACGTCGGTGCACATCACGCCGATGGCCGAATCGTCCTCGGTGATGGTGGTGGGCGGCATCACCAGGTACCAGCCCATGACCTCGGTGTAGAACTTCACCGCGGCGTCCAGGTCGGTGACCGACAGGCCGATGTGGGAAAAGGTGCGCGGGTACGGCGTGGCCATGGTTGCGGCTTCCGGGGGTGGGGTGGACGAGGCTAGCGCGCGCCCTGTCAGTCCCGGGTTACAGCCCGTGCGCGGCCTTCCGTCCCGAGCCGCGCACCGCGATGCGCGCACGCAGGCGGCATCCGACTGCAACCAGGTCGGCTTTGGACGTATCCCATGGAGGCCATGGGGAGGGGAACGTGCGTGCCCGATGCCTGCCGGCGGATTCGCCAGGTGCATCGCGCGGCCTTCGCCGCGTCCCGGCGAAGCGTAGCCGCGGTTCCCGCTGCGTTACGCACCCCCTCCCGCTTCCAGCCAACCACGAAGCTATCCATGTCCCGCACTGCGCTTTTCATTCCCATCGCCTCGTTTGGCCTGGCGGCCGGCTGCGCCACCGGAACGCCGGTGGCCGACGCCATGCATCCGGCGGCGGCACCGGCCGATGCGGCACTGGCCGCGGGCCTGCCATCGGTCGTCCGGCACAGCGGCGTGGCCAGCGTGTCGGTCGCCCATGTCGAGGACGGACGCATCGTCGCGCTGGAGGCGGCGGGCCTGCGCGCACCAGGCGAGGCGACGACGGTCGACACCCGCTACAACGTCGCGTCGCTCACCAAGCCGGTGTCGGCCGAAGTGGCGCTGCGGCTGGTGGCCGAAGGGCGCTTCGCGTTGGACCATCCGATGGCCGATGCCTGGGTGGACCCGGACATCGCCGATGATCCGCGCCATCGGGACCTGACGCCGCGCCTGGCGTTGAACCACCAGGCCGGCTTCCCCAACTGGCGCGGCCCCGACGGCCTGCGCTTCGAACGCGACCCAGGCGACGGCACGGGCTATTCCGGCGAAGGCTACGAGTACGTGGCGAGCTATATCGACCGCGACACGGGCGCGGCCATCGACAAGCACGCGCAGCGGCTGCTGTTCGAGCCGCTCGGCATGGCGGCGACGTCCTACACCCCGCGCGGCACGCCTTCGGGCGACATCGCCGGCAGCCGCAGTGGCGTCACGTGGGCCGTGCCGGTTACGCGGTCCGCGCCTTCGGCGGCCGACGACCTGGTCACCACGGCTGGCGACTACGCCCGCTTCCTGGTGTCGTTGATGCAGGGCGAGGGCCTGACGCCCGCCCTGTCGGCCGAGCGCGGGCGCGTGCAGGCCGACCGGCTGGCGGAGACCTGCGAGGGCATTCCCGATGCGGCCTGTCCGGAGGCGGCCGGCTTCGCGCTCGGCTGGGAGATGTTCGTCATCGACGGCACGCCGTACTACATGCACACCGGTGCCGACGACGACGGCTTCTCGCTGGCGTACTGGACACCGGCCACCCGCAGCGGGACCGTGATCCTGACCAACAGCCCCGACGGCCATCGCGCCGTGCTGCCGGTGCTCGACCTGGTC
>MIDV01000112.1:0-198 GCA_001830245.1 Lysobacterales bacterium RIFOXYA1_FULL_69_10
CCGCGTGCGCGCAGCAGGCGGGTGGCCAGCGCCGCCTGCCGGCCGCAGCCTATCGCCAACCTCGGCGGCCGCATCTGCAGCGTGTGGAACGCCGTACCGAACGCATGCGCTGTACCCGGCAGCAGGCGGGGCGCGACCCAGCGCCAAGGCGCACGGGGTGCGAGTACCAGCGCACGCGCCCCGCCGCCCAGTGCACGC
>MIDV01000112.1:231-704 GCA_001830245.1 Lysobacterales bacterium RIFOXYA1_FULL_69_10
TGGCCGTCGGTCAACGTGCACAGGCCCGGCGAATCGGTTTGGTCGGGGTCTGTCTGTTCCACTGGTTAAAACAATCCGTTCCGGGGCGATTGGATGTTGCCATAGTCAGGACACTCTACACTGCCGTTTCGCGCCGCCGGCCCAGCCGCCGCGGCAGTTTCCCTTCTTGCGACAGGTAATCCATGTCCCAGTCTCTTGACGCCGCTTCGCTCGACCAGTTGTTCCGCACCGCCCGCACCTACAACGCCTTCACCGGCGAGGTCAGCGACGACACCCTGCGCCAGCTGTACGACCTGCTGAAGTTCGGCCCCACCCAGGCCAACACCACCCCGGCACGCTTCGTGTTCGTGAAGTCGGCCGAGGCCAAGGCCAAGCTGGGTCCAGCGCTGGACGAGGGCAACTACGCCAAGACCATGGCGGCGCCGGTGACCGTGATCATCGGCCGCGACGAGGACTTCCACGAGAAGCTGCCG
>MIDV01000112.1:913-1065 GCA_001830245.1 Lysobacterales bacterium RIFOXYA1_FULL_69_10
CCTGGTCAACCTGGGCCACGGCGACCCGGCCAGCATCTTCCCGCGTTCCCCGCGCCTGGGCTTCGACGAAGCCGCGCGCATCCTCTGATACCCCCACCACCCGGAGACTCCCCATGCGCAAGACCCTGCTCGTTGCCGCCCTGTTCGCCTTC
>MIDV01000113.1:0-822 GCA_001830245.1 Lysobacterales bacterium RIFOXYA1_FULL_69_10
CCTTCGGCATCTCGATGGGCAGGCCGACGTGGTCGGAGTATTTCTTGATGATGCCGCGCAGCTTCCAGCCGTCGGCGAAGCCTTCCTCGCCCTCCTTCAGGTGCAGCACGATGCGGGTGCCGCGCTCGGGCTTGTCGACCGTGGCCACCTCGAAATCGCCCTCGCCCGCGCTTGACCAGTGCACGCCCTCGCTGGCGGGCAGGCCGGCGCGACGGCTGAACACGTCCACGCGATCGGCCACGATGAAGGCGCTGTAGAAGCCCACGCCGAACTGGCCGATCAGGCTGGCGTCCTTCTTCTGGTCGCCGCTCAGGGCGCGCAGGAACTCACCCGTGCCGGACTTGGCGATGGTGCCCAGGTGCGCCACGGCCTCGTCGCGGCTCATGCCGATGCCGTTGTCGTCGATGGTGATCGTGCGCGCGTCGGCGTCGAACCCGATGCGGATGCGCAGGCTGGGGTCTTCCTCCAGCAGCTTCGGTTCCTTCAGCGCCTCGAAACGCAGCTTGTCGGCGGCGTCGGCGGCGTTGGAGACCAGCTCGCGCAGGAAGATCTCCTTGTTCGAGTACAGCGAGTGGATCATCAGCTGCAGCAGCTGCTTCACTTCGGCCTGGAAGCCCAGTGTTTCCTTGTGGGTTTCGGTGGTCATCGTGGTCGTGCTCCATGGATCGTCAGGCGGGCCGCAGGCTGCGGCCGATGGCTCCCGGTGTATGGGCCGGGTCCGGCTTTCTCAACCGTGCCGCGCCGCGGGAGGGGCTTGAGCCCCGACGGTCGGCCATGACCCGCGCGGGGCATTCTCCGGGCGCGTGATCGGGGGCAGCCCCC
>MIDV01000113.1:899-1049 GCA_001830245.1 Lysobacterales bacterium RIFOXYA1_FULL_69_10
CTCCCCCTCCGCTGCGCGCGGAACCGGCCAGGTGCGGATCATCGGTGGCCGCTGGCGGGGCACGAAGCTGGCGGTGGCCGACCGTCCCGGCCTGCGCCCCAGCAGCGACCGGGTGCGCGAGACGCTGTTCAACTGGCTGATGCCGGTGTT
>MIDV01000114.1:0-1141 GCA_001830245.1 Lysobacterales bacterium RIFOXYA1_FULL_69_10
CATGCCGTCGACGCTGTCACCGGCCGTGCCGGGGTTGCCGGGCACGGACATCTCGCCGTCGAACACCGTGCCGTCGGGCAGGATCACGTTGCCGTCGCTGTCGGTCGCCGTGTCCGGCGGCAGGGCGGCCAACGCGTCCTCGGCGTCCATCGGCGTATCGCCCAGCGACTGCCCGGGCCGCGCCTCGGGCATGCCAGTGATGCTGCCACCGGTGCGCTCCGGCGCGGGAAGTTCTTCGGCGGTGCGCCCGTCGGCAGTGCGCGGGGCGGCATCGTCATCACCGCCGCATGCGGTCAATGCAAGGGCGAGGAGTACGGCGAAGGGGAGTGCGGTTCTTTGCATTTGAGTCGTCAGTTGCCGAGGTTGACCACGACCTGGCCGTTCTCGATTTCGGTCGAGCCGATGCGGCGCGCGCCGATGCGGTCCAGCAGGCTGTTGTCGAAACGGTACACCGGTTCATCGCGCGCGTAGTCGGACAGCCAACTGTTGAGGAGCTGGCGCGAAGTGGTATTCATCATCCCGCCCAGGGCCGGCACGTCGACGGATTCGATGGCCGGGTCCTGAAGGTGCAGGCCGCGGGTATTCGGATCCCAGCGCAGCGCACTGGTCAGCGCGAAGCGGCCGCGCGCCTGCGAACTGTCGCTGCCCAGCGCGCCCAGCCCGACATCGAAGTCCAGCCGCAGCCGGTTGCTGCCCTGCGGGATCGACAGCCGCGGGTTCATCAACGTCAGCGACACCAGCCCGCCCAGCTTGTCGTATTCCTTCGGGAAGTTGCGGTCGAGCGAGGACTGCAACTGCGGCTGGGAGAAGTTCACCTGGTTGCCGAGCAGCGCGCCCACCGCACCCAACGTGGAGCACGCGGCAAGCACCAGCGCGAATACAGCCAGAAGCGCAGCACGCGCCGCACTGGTGGACAGGCGGAAACGGAACGGCATGGAGGTGTGCATCGGCAGTATCCTGCGGGGGGCGGGTCGTCACCTTAGCCAGCGGCGGTGAATGGCCGGTTAGCGCTTCAGCGCAGGACCGGGTGCAGGGATGCTCCTATCAGTTCCCAGCGGCCTTCGACCGGATTGCGACGTAGGCGGTAGTAGCCGGAGAAGCGGGCCTGGCGGTTATCCGGGAAGGTGGCGAGCAACCGCAC
>MIDV01000114.1:1164-6139 GCA_001830245.1 Lysobacterales bacterium RIFOXYA1_FULL_69_10
CACCGGGACTTCCACCGCCGCCGGGATGGGCTCTTCGTCCAAAGGCACCGGCGGATCGTTGTCGATGCGCATCACGCGTACGTCGCCCAGTGCCCGCAGGCCGGATTCTTCACCCGGTGCGGGGCTGCGCCGGTACGCCCAGAGTGCGTCGGCCTGGTCGAACTCACGTTGGGACACGCGCTGGAGGTACTGGTGTACGACGCTGACCGATGCGCGCATTTCGGTACCCCTGCGCTCGGCCAGTGCGGCGCGGTTGCTGCCCGCTGTGGGTGATGCGCCCCGATGCTCCGGCGTGGCGCGCGCGGTTGATCCGGCATCATCGGAAGCGGCTGCTTCCGTGCCCTCCATGAGGGGTGCGCCGGCGTCGCGTGTGCAGGCCAGCACCGCGAAGGCGAGCACCGCGCACAGGCCGGGCAGGCGCATACGGAGAGGGCTTCTGATGTTGCAGGGCATGGTTCGGGATCCGCGTACGGGACGTCGATGCTACGCCGCAATCGGCCCCACACCCATGCCGCCATGCGGCGCAGGTCGGATTCAGTCGTCGCCCGCCGGCTCGACTTCATCGCCTTCATATGCCTGCAGCCGGGGCAGGGGATCGACCGGGCCGCCGGCGCCATAAATGCCGTAGTGAAGGTGCGGCGGGGTGCCGCGGGCGTTGCCGGTGTCACCTATTTCGCCGAGAGCGCCGCCCGGGACGACGACGTCACCTTCAGCCAACCCGGGTGCCCAGTCGTCGAGGTGGGCGTAGTAGTGGCGCTCGTTGCCCGGGCCGACGACCCAGACCTGGCGGCCACCCAGGCCGGTTTCGCGGATCGAGGCGACCACGCCGCGCGTCGCGCTGGTCACGGCTGTTCCGCGCGGCGCGAAGATGTCGACGCCGTGGTGCTCCCGGTCCGCCCCGCGTGGTGCACCGAAGGTGTCGGCGATGCGTTCGGCCGCGACGCCGTCCACCGGCACCGGCAGTTCGGTCGGCGGAGGCATCCGGGACAACTCCCAGAGCGTCCTCGCGCGGACCATGAAGGGCTGGTGCCAGGCCCAATAGGCCGCAGTGGCCAGCAGGCCGAACACCAGCACGGTCGATACGAGACGCCGCGCCGCGGGCGCATAGTCGCGGCGCGGCGGCGGGGCGGGGTCGGGGTTCGGGTTTGCGGCAGGCATGGATGCAGCCTAGGGGTCGTTATTGCATCGCACCGTCAAGGCACACGTGTTCACGCGGCGACACGCCACGCGCCGATAGCGTGCGGGTCCCCTGACCGGAGCACCGCCATGACCCCGAATCGCCCCCGCACCTGGTTTTCGCTCGCATTGCTGGCGTGCGTCGCGCCCGCCTTCGCGGCGGACGTCTCGCTGCAGGGCCAGCTGGCCGGCGGCAACGTGGTGTCGTCGACCGAGTCACCGGCGACCGGCGAGGTCCGCGCGATGCTCGACGACTACGGCTCGCTGACCCTGCAGATGGGCTATGCGGGCCTGGGTGAGGACGCCACCGGCGCGTCGCTCCATGTGGGCACCGCCAGTGAGAACGGCCGCAAGGTGGCCGACCTGCCGTTGCCTGCGAGCGGCGCCGACGGCCGCATCGACACCACGGTGGACCTGTCCGAGGACGATGCCGCCCGCGTGCGCGCCGGCGAGGCCTATGTACAGGTCAGCACGCTGGGCCATCCCGACGGCGCGATCCGCGCGCAGCTGATGCCGCAGCCGGTCGAACTCGACGACCTGCCGGCGCCGCCGGAAGGCTAGCGGCGGAGTCCGTTCGCGCCGCTCATGGCTGCTTGCGCAGCCGGGGTGGCAGGCGCGCTTCGACGTCGGCCCATCCGGCCTGTCGACGGGCGGTGTGTTTCCACCATGGGCGGGTGTCGTCGTTATCGGCGAATTCGACCACGGCCATGAATGTGTCCAGCACGCACGGATCGTGGCGACGGCCGGTTTCCCTGCACAGCCGCAGGTAGAGTTCGACCGGATCCTGGCCACGCAGTTGGTCCGGCCGCTCCAGTCCGAGTGCACGCAGGTCGTCGGCGATCGCATGGCCGACGTTCGGCATGTCTTCCAGCCGGCGGGCTTCTTCGAGGCTGCGGGCCTTGCGCATCAGCGTGGCCCTCCGGCGTTGTTCGAGCACGCCGATTGACGCCGCGGCGCGTACACGTGTCGCGCATACCTTGCCCTGGATCCGGGGATGGTGGTGTCCATCGCGCCGCCCATCCTACGCCCGGCGTCGCCGTGGCGGCACCCACCGCCAGGTCATCAGCACCAGCGCGGCAAACGCGGTGTAGGCCGCCACGAACACCCACCACGGCAGGTCGAAGTACAGCACGCGCGACAGCCAGTATTCGATGAACGATTCGCGGTAGGCCGCCTGTCCGGCGTGGCGCCGCAGTGCCTGTTCCCACACCGTGAGCGGGCAGAGCGCGCCCAGCCATGCCTGCAGGGCGATCACAACCATCAACACCAGGTGCGTGGCCCGCAGCGCGAAATTGCGCACCCACGTCCATCCCAGCCATCCGCCGACCAGGAACAGGGCCTCGCCCAGCACGACGAAGGCGACGATGCCGACGTGCAGCGCGAGGAGGGCATCTGCGAGCAATGCGGCGTGGGCGGGTGTCAGCAGGCTCATGCGCTTGCCTTCTGTCCGGCCGGCCCCGGACAGCGCGTGCTCCGCATTTTGGTGGCCCCCTTTTCCGTCATTCCCGCGAACGCGGGAACCCGTTGACATTGAATGCCGCGGACAGATGACGGCATGCGAACGTCAAGGTGGATCCCGGCGTTCGCCGGGATGACGGTCATGGGGCATCTGCCGACGCGATGGCCACGCGCGCGGTGTCCCCATCAATCCTCGTCATGCCGCGGCTTGTACTCGCCGACCAGGCGTTGCTGTACCTGCGGCGGCACCGGTTCGTAGTGGCTGAAGTCGAGCGAATAGCGGCCTCGGCCGGCAGTTACCGACTTCAGTTCGGCGGCATAGCCCTCCAGTTCCGACAGCGGCACCTGCGCCTTGACGACGATCTCGCCGCCACGCGCCGCGTCGGTGCCGTTGATGCGCGCACGCTTGCTGGCCAGGCCGCCGCTGATGTCGCCCATGTGCTGCTCCGGCGCATTGACCTCCAGGTCGACGATGGGTTCGAGCACCTGCGGCCGTGCCTTGGCCACCGCGTCGAGGAAGGCCTTCTTGCCGGCGGCCACGAACGCGACCTCCTTGCTGTCGACCGGGTGGTGCTTGCCGTCGTACACGGTGACCTTCAGGTCCTGCATCGGGTAACCGGCCAGCGCGCCGGATTTCATCGCCTGGTGCACGCCCTTCTCGACCGCGGGCAGGAACTGGCCGGGAATCGTGCCGCCCTTGACCTCGTCGACGAATTCGAACCCGGTTCCTCGCGGCAGCGGCTCCACCCGCAGGAACACTTCGCCGAACTGGCCGGCGCCACCGGTCTGCTTCTTGTGGCGGTGGTGGCCCTCGGCCCGGCCGCCGATGGTCTCGCGATAGGCGATGCGCGGCGGTCGCGACGTGACCTCCACGCCGTAGCGCTCCTTCAATCGATCCAGGTTGATCCGCAGGTGCAGGTCCGACAGGCCGCGCACGACGGTCTCGTTGGTTTCGGATTCGTGCTCGACCACGAAGCACGGGTCTTCTTCCGAGAGCTTGTGCAGCGCGGTGGCGAGCTTCTGCTCCTGGCCCTTGCTGGCCGCTTCCACCGCCAGGCCGAACATCGGCTTCGGGAAATCCAGCGGCGCCAGGTGGATCTCGTCCTCGTCGTGGCTGTCGTGCAGTACCGCGTCGAAGTGCAGGTCCTCGACCTTGGCCACCGCTGCGATGTCGCCGGGAACGGCCTGCTCGACCTCGACGTGCTCCTTGCCCCTGAGCTTGAACAGGTGCCCGACCTTGAACGGCTTCTTGCCGTCGTCGACGAACAGCTGCGTGTCCTTGCGCACCGTGCCCTGGTAGACGCGGAACACGCCAAGCTTCCCCACGAACGGGTCGTTGACGATGCGGAAGACGTCGGCGATGACATGCGCCGACGGGTCGGGCGTGGCGCTGACCGGTTGCGCGTCGCTGCCGCGGCCCTTCACGAAGGGCGGCGGGTTGGCCTCGCCCGGGTGCGGGAACAGCCGTTCGGCGACGTCCAGCAGCTCGCGCACGCCGGTGCCGCTGCGTGCCGAGCAGAACAGCACCGGCACCAGGTGGCCCTCGCGCAGGCACTGCTCGAACGCATCGTGCAGCTCCTGTCCCGAAAGGCCGTCCTCGCCGAGGTCCAGGTAGTGCTCCATCACCGACTCGTTGATCTCCACGACCTGGTCGATGATCTTCTGGTGCCAGTCCGCCACCGGCCCGAGGTCACTGTCGCCGGCGCTGTGGCCGAAGCAGTCGATGACCGATTTGCCGCCGTTGGCGGGCAGGTTGATCGGCAGGCACTCGTTGCCGAACGCCTCGCGCAGCTCGTCCAGCACGCGCCCCGGGTCGGCACCGTCGTGGTCGATCTTGTTGATGACCACCGCGCGGCACAGCTTTCGCGCGCGGGCGTGTTCCATCATCCGGCGGGTGCCGTACTCCACGCCCTGGTCGGCGTCCACCACCATCAGCACGGTTTCGACCGCCGCCAGCGCCGACAGCGCGGGGCCGCGGAAATCCGGGTAGCCGGGGGTGTCGATCAGGTTGACGTGGATGGTCTCCCCCGAGGCGGCCTTGTGGTCGATCGATGCAATGGCGGCATCCAGCGAGTGGCTGCGCTCGCGTTCCATCGGGTCGAAGTCCGACACCGTGTTGCCGCGCTCGATCGTGCCTGCCGTCTGTATCGTGCCGCCGGCCTGCAGCAGGGCTTCGAAGAGCGTGGTTTTGCCGGCGGCGGGGTGGCCTGCCAAGGCCACGTTGCGGATGGAGGGGGTGCTGTAGGACATGAGCGGACTTCTCCCGTTGAAGGGTTGGAAGGCCGTCATGGCTGTCCGCGCGGCGCGCCCGAGCGGGCGCTGGGGCGGGCGGTCATGGCGG
>MIDV01000114.1:6184-7498 GCA_001830245.1 Lysobacterales bacterium RIFOXYA1_FULL_69_10
CGCCGCGTGACGCCACGCAGGGCTAACGAGCCGGCCGCTAGGCTGGCCGCCCCCCACGCAACGGAGTCCGACATGGGCATTTCCCGCCACGCCACCGCCCACTGGGAAGGCGACCTCAAGAGCGGCCAGGGCCGCCTGAGCACCCCGCAGAGCGGCCTGATGGAGGACACGCGCTACGCCTTCAGCAGCCGCTTCGGCGACGAGAAGGGCACCAATCCGGAGGAGCTGATCGCTGCCGCGCATGCCGGCTGCTTCACCATGGCCCTGTCGGCCAAGCTCGCCGAAGCGGGCCATCCGCCGACCCGCCTGGACACGCGCGCCGATGTCGACCTGTCCATGGAAGGCGGCCCGTCGTTGTCGCAGATCCGCTTGAAGGTGGACGCCCAGGTACCGGGGATCGACGATGCGAAATTCCAGTCCATCGCCGAGGACGCCAAGAACAACTGCCCGGTCTCCAAGGCCCTGAGCGCCGTGCCGATCAGCCTGCAGGCGACGCTGGCGGGGTGAGAGAGGCGCTGCGCGGCCGAGCCGAAGCGGCATGAACGTCCTGATGATCCACGGCGCCGGTGGCGGCGCCTGGGAGTGGGCGGCCTGGAAGAACGTGTTCGATGCGCATGGCGCGACGGCGCATGCCATCGACCTGCAACCGGGCGAGCAGGGGCTTGCCGCCACCACATTGAAGGACTACCAGCGCCAGGTGGACGTGGCACTGTCCGTGCTCCCGCGGCCTCGCGTCGCGATCGGTGCGAGCCTGGGCGGATTGCTGGCGGCCGCGTGCGGCGAACGGGCCGATGCGCTCGTGCTGGTCAATGCGTTGCCGCCGTCGCCGTGGGCGCGTTCGCTGGAGCCGCGTCAATGGCCGGCGATCGAGTCGTGGGGCGCCCAGGCGCGTTTCGACGGGACCCGGCGTGCGTTGGCCGATGCCGACCCCGCCACCCGGCTGTTCGCGTACCGGCGCTGGCGTGACGAGTCCGGTCGTGTGCTGAGCGAAGCGCAGGCAGGCATCGACGTGTCACCGCCCACATGCCCGCGGCTGTTCGTCCTATCCGAAGCCGACGACGACGTGCCGCCGGCGCTGAACCTCGAATGGGCCGGCGCATGGCGGGCCGACGTGATCACCGCGCCCACGGCCACTCATGTCGGCCCGCTGCTGGGGCGATGCGCGAGCGGCGTCGCGCGGGATGCCGTCCGTTGGCTGCAGTCGCGCCTGTCGCCCCGATAAACCGGTTCACGCCGATTTCACGAAATTCAGGGGTGGTTGCCGCGGGCCGCACGAGGATGGACCCACGTTTCCGCCGGCTGTACTCCTGCCGG
>MIDV01000114.1:7504-15049 GCA_001830245.1 Lysobacterales bacterium RIFOXYA1_FULL_69_10
TGCGACATCGTGCAAGGAGCCATGCCCATGAACCGCCTGCTCGCCGCCAGCCTCGCCTTCTCGCTTGCCGCCACCAGCGGCGTGGCCTCCGCCCAGACGTACCTCGATCCCCGGGACGGGTACGGCAACTACGGCAGCACGTATGGTGCCGGCTATCCGACGCCCGACCGCTACGGGCAGTCCAATGGCCAGTACGACTACGCCCGCGTGGTCCGGGTCGACCCGGTGTTCGACCGCTACCGGACCGCCTCGGCCGGCAACCAGCGCTGCTACTACCGCGACAGCTATGTGGGTGGTGACACCTACCGGGACGGCTATTACGGAGACGACCGCTACAACGACCCGTACCGCAACACGCGCGGCAACGAGGGTAGCCGGACGATGGCGACCGTCATCGGCGGCGTGCTGGGTGCGGTGGTCGGCAGCCAGGTCGGCGGCGGCAGCGCGCGTTACGCCACGTCGGCGATCGGCTCGATGGTGGGTGGCGTCGCCGGCCGTCAGGTCTATGACAACTACCAGCGTACCCGGGGTGGCACCGGCACCGTGCGGGTCTGCGATCCGGTTCCGGCGGGCGGCAACTACGGCGGCTATGCCACCGGAGGGCAGGGCGTGGACGCCTACGACGTGACGTACGAATACGCCGGGCGCCGCTACACGACGCGCACCAACTACCACCCGGGCGACCGCATCCGCGTACGTGTGGACGTGCGTCCGGAATGACCGGCCCGGGGCCGGAACCAGGAACACTCAGGGGTGGGTGATGTGCGGGTCCTTCGGGACCCGCTTTTTTTTGGGCCGTACCTCAGCCTCGAAGATCGACCGGTGCAGCGAACAAGACTGCTGCCGGTGCTCCCGTAGGAGCGGCTTCAGCCGCGATGTCTTGCTTGCCTGTAGCAGCGACGTAAGTCGCGACCTGGGCCAAGGATGCGACGCAAGCGTGTTTCGGTCGCGACTCACGTCGCTCCTACAAGAGCTCGCGGCTGAAGCCGCCCCACAGGGCGCGTGCGCAGGGACTGCCGGAGGCCCCAGCGGACTTCACTCCGGCCAGTCGATCCTTCCTTGGACCACCGTGCAGGCGTGCCCGCCCGACCACACCTCGCCATCGGCGTCGATGCGCATGTGCAGGCGGGCGTCGAAGCCGACCTCGCGGCCCTGGCTGACGCGGTAGCGACCGTCCCGGCCCGGCACCGCGTCGTTGTGGTCGAGCCAGGCGGCCAGCGTCGCGTTGGCGGCGCCCGATGCCGCGTCCTCGAAGCGGGCCGGCGCACCGACGAAAGCGCGCACGGCCAGGTCATGCTCGGAACCCCGCCTCGAGCGCGCGAACGCGCACACGCCCATGCTGCCTGTGGACTCGGCCAGCGCGGCGATGGCATCCCAGTCCGGCGCGGCCGCGCGCAGGGTGGCCTCTTCGGCCACCTCGGCCAGCCACCAGCGACGACCGCCGTCGACCAGCGCAGGGGGCAGCGCGCCAGCGGGCAGATCGTGCAGGGCGGCCACCAGACGCGGATCGTCGCGGGTCGCGACCTCCATCACCCGGGCCTTCGGCGTGCGCACCGCAATCGTCCGGTCTGCGCCGTCGCCCTCGACCGACAGCGGCAGCACGCCGACTTCGCACTGCTGGTGCAACAGGCCCTCGATCAGCGCCACGCGACCGCTTTCCAGCAGCACGTGCGCGGTGCCGACGCTGGGGTGGCCGGCGAACGGCACCTCGCGACGGGGGCTGAACATGCGCACGCGATAGCTGGCACCGGGCACCGTCGGCGCAAGTACGAACGTCGTTTCCGGTAGACGGGTCCACCGCGCGATGGCCTGCATCGCCTCGTCCGACAGCCCATCGGCATCCAGGACCACGGCCAGCGGATTGCCGTTGCCGGGACGGTCGGCGAACACGTCCAACTGCAGGAAGGGGCGAAGCGGCATCGGTAGGGTGTCCGGCGTGGGGGAGTCGGGGGATGCAGGCCGCGGGCCAGGCGCCGCTTGCACTAGAATCGCGGGTTTGAACCGCCGGCTCGCGTTGCGCACCGGCGGGACGTGATTCTACGGGTCCGCACGGGCCGGGTCCTGTGGCCCGGTCCACACACCGGCCGGCCTCCCTGTTTCTTTCCTGCATGAGGACATGCGTGGTGGCGCAAGCGCAGCGTTGGGTCGTACTCAAGTTCGGCGGCACGTCCGTGTCCCGCCGCAACCGTTGGGACACCATCGGGGCGCTGGCGGCCAAACGCATGGCCGGGGACGATGCCCGCGTGCTGGTGGTGGTGTCGGCCCTGGCGGGCGTCACCAACGAACTCCAGGCCATTGCGAGCGGCCCGCTGGAGCCTGGCGAGCTTGCGGTACGCATCGACGCCCTGGCGCAGCGACACGGCGCGTTCTGCACCGAGCTCGGTCTCGACCCCGACGCGGTGCTGGCCGAACGCCTGGCGGCGCTGGCCGCGCTGTCGCACGACCCGCGCGCCCGCACGCGGCCGCTCGACTGGCAGGCCGAAGTGCTGGCGCAGGGCGAGCTGCTGTCCTCGACGATCGGCGCGGCCTACCTGCGCGCGCAGGGGCTGGATTTCGGCTGGTGCGACGCGCGCGACTGGCTCGACGCCATCGCACTGCCCAACCAGGGCGAGTGGGCCACGCGGCTGGCGGTCAACTGCCGCATCGATGCCGACGCCGGCTTCCGCACGCGTTTTGCCGCGCAGCCTGCACGCATGCTGCTGACCCAGGGCTTCATCGCGCGCCACGGCGACGGTGGCACGGCCGTGCTCGGACGCGGCGGCTCGGACACGTCGGCCGCGTATTTCGGCGCGCTGCTGGGCGCTGCGCGCGTGGAGATCTGGACCGACGTGCCGGGCATGTTCAGCGCCAACCCGCGCGAAGTCCCCGACGCCCGCCTGCTGGCGCGGCTTGACTACGCCGAGGCGCAGGAAATCGCCACCACCGGCGCCAAGGTGCTGCATCCGCGCTCGATCGGCCCCTGCCGCGACGCGGGCGTGCCGATGGCGATCCTGGACACCGAGCGCCCCGACCTCCCGGGGACCCGCATCGATGGCAGCGCGGCCACCGTGCCGGGGGTGAAGGCGATCAGCCGCCGCAACGGCATCGTGCTGGTGTCGATGGAGAGCATCGGCATGTGGCAGCAGGTGGGCTTCCTGGCCGACATCTTCGAGCGCTTCAGGCGGCACGGGCTGTCGGTCGACCTGATCGGCTCTTCGGAAACCAACGTCACCGTGTCGCTGGACCCCAGCGAGAACCTCGTCACCACCAACGTGCTGGAGGCGCTGTCGGCCGACCTGGCGCAGGTGTGCCGGGTCAAGGTGTTCACGCCATGCGCGGCGATCACGCTGGTGGGCCGCGGCATGCGTTCGCTGCTGCACCGGCTCAGCGACATTTGGGCGACGTTCGGGCGCGAGCGCGTGCACCTGATCTCGCAGTCGTCCAACGACCTCAACCTGACGTTCGTCATCGACGAGGCCGACGCCGACGGGCTGCTGCCGCAGTTGCACGCCGAACTGGTGCGATCGGGCGCGATGCCGGTGCTGGACGCCAGCGTGTTCGGCCCGAGCTGGCGCGAGATCGCGCACGGCAAGCCCGAGCGTCCCGCACCTTGGTGGACGGTGCAGCGCGACCGCCTGCTGGAGCTGGCCGCCGCCGGTACGCCGCGCTACGTCTACGACCTCGACACCGTCCGCGCCCGTGCCCGCGCGCTGGCGGCGACGCCGGCGGTGGACCGCTGCTATTACGCGATCAAGGCCAACCCGCATCCGGCGATCCTGCAGGCGCTGGCGACCGCGGGCTTCGGGCTGGAATGCGTCTCGCTGGGCGAGCTCGATCGCGTGTTCGAGGCCGTGCCGGACCTTGCGCCGTCGCGCGTGCTGTTCACGCCGAGTTTCGCGCCGCGCCGCGAATACGAGGCGGCGTTCGAGCGCGGCGTCACCGTCACCATCGACAACATCGAGGCGCTGCAGCGCTGGCCCGAGGTGTTCCGCGGCCGCAGTGCGTGGCTGCGCTTGGACCTCGGCCATGGCGAGGGCCACCACGAAAAGGTGCGCACCGGCGGTGTCGCGGCCAAGTTCGGCCTGCCGGTAGCGCGCTTCGACGCCTTTTTGCAGGCCGCGCGCGCCGTCGACCTGCGCATCACCGGCGTGCACGCGCACCTGGGCAGCGGCATCGACGACCCGACGCACTGGCGCGGTGTCTACGCCGAACTGGCCGGCCTGGCCGACGCGGTCGGCACGGTGGAAACCATCGACATCGGCGGCGGCCTGCCGGTGCCGTACACGCCCGACGCCCAGGACTTCGACCTGGCGCTGTGGCGCGACGGGCTGGCGGGCATCAAGGCGGCCTATCCGCGCTTCGGCCTGGTGATCGAGCCGGGCCGATACCTGGTCGCCGAGGCCGGCGTGCTGCTGCTGGCCGTCACCCAGGTGGTGGAGAAGGACGGCATCCGCCGGGTGGGCGCGGACGCGGGCATGAACGCGCTGCTGCGCCCGGCGATGTACGAGGCCTACCACGGCATCCACAACCTGACGCGGCTGGACGACGCGGACATCGCCGCGTTCGACGTGGTCGGCCCGGTGTGCGAGACCGGCGACGTGCTCGGGCGCGACCGCCTGCTGCCCCTCGCGACGACCGAAGGCGACGTGCTGCTGGTGGCCGACGCCGGTGCCTACGGCATGGCGATGGCCAATACCTACAACCTGCGCGCGCTGCCGGCGCAGGACGTAATCGCCTGATGCGTGCATCCGCCGCACGGGCCTATCGACACGCAATGAGCGGTGGGCGCACGCCCGCCCATGGGACCTGAAGATGACCGACTGGACATTCAAGCGCGACGCGATCGAGGTGTTCCGCTTCGTGCGCTGCGAACTGGACGCGGCCACCGGCGTCGCACGGCTGGTGTACGCCTTCGAAGACGGCCCGGAGCTTGTGGAAACCGTCACCGTGCCGGGCGCACCCTTCGAACTGGACGGCGCACGTGCGGATGCCGTCGAGCAGGCGCTCCGACTGCTGCACCTGATGGCCGGCGTGAGCTACTACAAGGCGGCCGTGCCCGGGGAGATCCGCATCGACGGCTACGGCATCGATGCCGATACCGCCGCCTTCATGGAGGCCGTTTACCTCAATGGTCTGGGCGAGTTCGCCTACCGCAACGGGCTGGACCTGCACGGGCGGATCCGCTTCCCCGTTTCGCCCCCCTCTCCCCCCGGGAGAGGGGCTGGGGGTGAGGGTGCGAGGTCCGATGATGCTGCGGCGGCAGTCGAACCCTCACCCCAACCCCTCTCCCGCGGGGAGAGGGGCTCAAGCGATGCCCAGGCACTGGGCCTGCGCACCCAAGCCCTCGTGGCCATCGGCGGCGGCAAGGATTCGCTGGTCAGCATCGAGGCGCTGCGCGCGCTCGGCGTGGACCAGACGGTCGCGTGGATCGGTGGCTCGCAGCTCATCAAGGCGTGCGCCGAGCGCACGGGCCTGCCCACGCTCAACATCGGCCGCGCGCTGGCGCCCCAGTTGTTCGACTACAACCGCCAAGGCGCGTGGAACGGCCACATCCCGGTGACGGCAGTGAACTCGGCGATCCTGGTGCTGGCCGCGCTGCTGCACGGCGTCGACCAGGTGGTGTTCTCCAACGAGCGTTCGGCCAGCTACGGCAGCCTGATCGAAGGCACCGGCGAGGTGAACCACCAGTGGTCGAAGGGCTGGGCGTTTGAGCAGGCGTTCGCTTCGCACGTTCGCCGGCACGTGGCGCCGGACCTGGAGTACTACTCGCTGCTGCGGCCACTGAGCGAGCTGGCGGTGGCGCGGCAGTTCGCCCGCATCGACCGCTACGACGCGCATTTCTCCAGCTGCAACCGCAACTTCCATATCCTCGGCGAGCGCCCGACCCACCGCTGGTGCGGTGTGTGCCCGAAGTGCCACTTCGTGTTCCTGGCGCTGGCGCCGTTCATGGCCAAGCCACGGCTGATGCGCATCTTCGGCCGCAACCTGCTGGACGACACAGCGCAGACGGCGGGGTTCGATGCGCTGATGGAGTACCGCGACCACAAGCCGTTCGAGTGTGTCGGCGAGGCACGCGAATCGCGCGCGGCGATGGCCGCGCTCACGCAGCGCCCGGAGTGGCGCGAAGACGCGCTGGTGGAGCGCTTCGCCCGCGAGATCGCCCCGCAGCTGGCCGGGGACGAGCTCGCGATTGAACCCCTGATGGTGCTGGACGACGCGCACGGCATCCCGCCCGCGCTGTGGGAGCGGCTGCGTGCGCATCTCGCAGCTTGAGGATCAACGGGTCGCACTGTGGGGCTGGGGCCGCGAGGGCCGCGCCGCCTACCGGGCGATCCGTGCCGCGCTGCCTCGGCTGCCGCTGACCCTGTTCTGCACGCCCACGGAAGTCGATGACGCGCAGGCGCTGGGCGATGCGAAGCTCGAGATCGACACGCGGACGGACGCCGGACGGCTGTCGGCCTTCGACATCGTCATCAAGTCGCCCGGCATCAGCCCGTACCAGCCCGACGCCATGGCCGCCGCGGAACGAGGTACGCGCTTCATCGGTGGCACGGCGTTGTGGTTCGCGCAGCACGCCGGACCGGACGGGATCGCCGCGCGCACCGTCTGCGTGACCGGCACCAAGGGCAAGAGCACCACCACGGCGCTGCTGGCGCACCTGTTGCGCAGTGGCGGCCACGTCACGGCGCTTGCCGGCAATATCGGCCTGCCCTTGCTGGAGTTACCCGACCACCCGGTGCCGGAGGCCTGGGCGATCGAGCTGTCCAGCTACCAGACCGGGGACGTAGCCGACAGCGGCACGCGGCCCGACATCGCCGTCGTCACCAACATCTTCCCCGAGCACCTGGACTGGCACGGCTCGCAGGCGCGCTATGTCGAAGACAAGCTGCGGCTGGTAACCGGGGCGCGACCGCGCATCGCCGTTCTCAACGTCGACGATCCGACCGTGGCGGCACTGGGACGTAAGCTGGAAGCGGATGCGTCCTGCACGACGACCGTCCGCTGGTACGGGACCGGCGACGGCTGGCACCTGCGCGGCGACGTGCTGTGGCGGGGTGCGGTCGAGGTGCTCGATACCGCCTGGTTGCCGCTGCCCGGACGCCACAACCGCGGCAACCTGTGCGCCGTGCTCACGGCCATCGAAGCGCTGGGCCACGATGCGGTGGCGCTGGCACCCAGTGCGGCGCAGTTCCAGCCGTTGCCGCACCGCCTGCAGGTGCTGGGCGAGCGCGACGGCGTCACCTACGTCAACGACTCCATCAGCACCACGCCATTCGCGACGCTTGCGGCGCTGGACTGCCATCGCGACCGCCCCGTGGCCCTGCTGGTGGGTGGCCACGACCGCGGACTGGACTGGTCCGGGTTCGCTCGCGATGTCGGGGCAAGGGCGCCCGCGGTGATCGTGACCATGGGCGCGAACGGGCCCCGCATCCACGCGCAGCTGGAGGCGACGGGTGGCGCCTTCAAACTGCTGGCCGCGGCCGACCTGGCCGAGGCGGTGGTCAAGGCGCGACAGTCGCTTCCCGCAGGCGGCGTGGTGCTGCTGTCCCCCGGCGCGCCCAGCTT
>MIDV01000114.1:15099-29132 GCA_001830245.1 Lysobacterales bacterium RIFOXYA1_FULL_69_10
CGGGCTTCGACCCCGACGCCATCAGCACGATCCCCGGGCTCGGCATCCACTAGTGCCGTTGTAGGGGCGGCTTCAGCCGCGATCGCCGGTCCATGGAGGGGCGGGACCTACACGACCTCATCAAGCCTGGTCCAAAACGGATTGGACTGCGGCTTCATGCGCGTACGGGACATTCGATCGCGGCTGAAGCCGCTCCTACAGGCCGGGCCCCGGGTATTCACGCGCAGCCAACGGCGTCGGACTAGCCTTCGCCGGACTCCAGACGAGGACCGTCCCATGCGCCGTTTCGCTCTCGCCGCTGCACTCGCCGTGTGCATGACGCCCGCCTGGGCGGAAATGAAGGCCGAACCCGTCGAATGGACGCTGGACGGCAAGGACTACGAGGGCGTGCTGGTCTACGACGGCGTCAACGCCATCGCCCGGCCGGGCCTCGTCATGGTGCCCAACTGGATGGGCGTGACCCCGGCCGCCATCGAGACGGCCCGCAAGATCGCCCGCGACGACTACGTGGTGCTGGTGGCGGATGTGTACGGCGCGGGAGTGCGCCCCAAGAACAGCGAGGAAGCCGGGAAGCTCGCCGGCCAGTTGCGCAACGACCGCAGCGAGCTCCGCGCGCGGGTCGTCAAGGCGGTCGAGGTCCTGAAGGCGCAGGCCGGCCCGGCGCCGCTGGATGCCGGGCGCATCGGTGCGCTCGGCTTTTGCTTTGGCGGGACGACGGCGCTGGAGCTGGTGCGCGGCGGCAGCGAGCTGGCCGGCGTGGTCAGCCTGCACGGTGGCCTGGAGACATCCGATCCGGCCGACCGGAACAGTGCCCGGACACCGGTGCTGGTGCTCAACGGCGCCGACGATCGCGGGATCACCGACGCGCATATCGATTCGTTCGAGACTGAAATGGACGCCGCGGGCGCTGACTGGCAGTTCGTCAACTTCAGCGGCGCCGCGCACTGTTTCGCCGAGCCGGAAGCCGGCGACAACCCGGAGAGCAACTGCCGCTATGACGCGCGCGCCGCCAAGCGCGCGTACCGGATGCTGCATGGCTTCTTCGAGGAGCGCTTCGGCCAGGCCGAATGATGCGGCGCGATAAAGAAGGAAGGCGGCTCCAGGCCGCCTTTTTTCATTCTTCATTGGAATGGGGAATGGCGCGGCCTCGAACGCCCGCGCGCAGCCCTCAGTGATCGCGCCGAACCGCGTAGTCCGCCAAACCGCGCAGTGCGGCGACGTATGCGTTGTCGTCCAGTCCTGCCAACGCTGCGCGCGCCGCCTGTGCGTACTCGTCGGCGCGCGACCGGCTGTAGTCCAGCCCGCCGCTGGACTGGATGGCAGCGACCACGTCGGGCAATGCAGCGGTGTCGCCGTGCTCGATGGCGGACCGCAGGCGGTTGCGCACCACCTCGTCCGCATGCGCCATCGCGTGGATCAGTGGCAGCGTCGCCTTGCCTTCGGCCAGGTCATCGCCCAGGTTCTTGCCCAGCGTCTGCGCATCGGATGCGTAGTCTAGGACGTCGTCGGCGATCTGGAAGGCGTAGCCCAGGTTGAGTCCGTAGTCGTGCAGTGCATCGCAGGTCCTGTCGTCGGCGCCGGCGAGCAGGGCACCCAGGCGGGTCGCGGCGGCGAACAGCACGGCGGTCTTGCGCTCGATCACGCGCAGGTAGGCGGCCTCGTCGGTATCCGGGTTGCGCACGTGCAGCAACTGCAGCACTTCGCCCTCGGCGATCCGGTTCGTCGTGTCGGCGAGGATCCGCATCACTTCAATGCGGTCCAGCTCGACCATCAGCTGGAAGCTGCGCGAGTACAGGAAGTCCCCGACCAGCACGCTGGCCGCGTTGCCCCACACCGCGTTGGCCGTGCGGCGTCCGCGGCGCAGGTCGGATTCGTCGACGACGTCGTCGTGCAGCAGCGTCGCGGTGTGGATGAACTCGACCACGGCCGCCAGCTGGTGCGCGTCCGGCCCGCGGTGGCCCAGGGCGCCGGCCGCCAGGAGCAGCAGCATCGGGCGGAGCCGCTTGCCGCCGGCGCCGACGATGTACTCGGCGACCTGGTTGATCAGCACCACGTCCGAGGCCAGCCGATTGCGGATCAGGGTGTCCACGGCCGCCATGTCGGCGCGGGCCAGGGCCTGGATGGCGGGCAGGTCGGGCAGGGCGGTGGGCGCGGGGCTGGTCTGCATGGATCGGTCGGTGGCAGGCGGACCGCGGATTATAGGCGGGCGCCGCGCGGCGACCCGGCGACACGGGCGGGAAAGTCCTACAGCGCGCTGGGCCGGGCGCGCTGCCGGCCGCTCGGGGTACCCCGGGAGCGGCGGTTATACTGCCCGGCCCGCGTCGACTGGCCTCGCCGATCGGCGCCTGCGCCTTCCATGCCCGGGCCCGGCCCGGTCTCCAACATAGGACACGCATTCCATGGCACGTGGCATCAACAAGGTGATCCTGGTCGGCAACCTCGGCAACGACCCGGAAATGAAGTACACCCAGGGCGGCATGGCGGTCTGCACCATGTCGCTGGCCACCACCAGCGTGCGCAAGGACCGCGACGGCAACACCCAGGAAAAGACCGAATGGCACCGCGTGAAGCTGTTCGGCAAGCTCGGCGAGATCGCCGGCGAGTACCTGAAGAAGGGTCGGCAGGTCTACATCGAAGGCTCGATCCGCTACGACAAGTTCACCGGACAGGACGGCGTGGAGAAGTACTTCACCGACATCGTGGCCGACGAGATGCAGATGCTCGGTGGCGGCGCTGAAGGCGGCGGCGGTGGCGGTGGTAGCTACCGCGGCGGTGGCGATCGCAGCGAGCGTCCGTCGCGCCCGCCGCAGCGCCAGGAGTCGGCACCGCGCCGCGAAGCCCCGCCCGCCAAGTCGAGCGACTTCGCCGACGATTTCGCGGACGACGATATTCCGTTCTGATCCGCGAACGCGACGGGCCATGCGCAATGCGTGGCCTTGAGTCCGAGCCAGCCACCGGAACCGGAGCAGTCGAGTGCCAACGTGGTTCATAACCGGCGGCGCCGGGTTCATTGGCGGCAATTTCGTACTTGATGCCGTCCGTCGCGGCATCAAGGTGGTGAACCTCGATGCCCTGACGTACGCGGGCAACCTCGACACTTTGCAGTCGCTCCAGGGCAACGCCCGCCACGTATTCATCCATGGCGATATCGGTGATTCGGCACTGGTCTCGCGAATCCTGGCCGAGCACCGGCCCGATGCGGTCATCAACTTCGCCGCCGAAAGCCACGTCGACCGTTCGATCGACGGGCCGGCCGCTTTCGTCCAGACCAACGTGGTGGGTACGCTGTCGCTGCTGGAACAGGCTCGCGATTACTGGCGCTCGCTGGATTGCGACACGGCATCTGACTTCCGGTTCCTGCACGTGTCGACCGACGAGGTCTACGGCAGCCTGGGCGACACCGGCAAGTTCACCGAAACGACACCGTTCGCTCCCAACTCGCCGTATGCGGCCTCCAAAGCGGCCTCGGACCACCTGGTCCGCGCGTTCCACCACACCTACGGGTTGCCGGTCCTCACGACGAACTGCTCGAACAACTACGGGCCGTACCAGTTTCCCGAGAAGTTGATCCCGCTTGTTATCGCCAAAGCGTTGGCCGGGGAGACGCTGCCGGTCTACGGCGACGGAAGGAACGTCCGCGACTGGCTGTTCGTCGAGGACCACTGCTCCGCCATCCGGCGGGTGCTGGAAGCGGGCCAGGTGGGCGAGACGTACAACGTCGGGGGCGACGCCGAGCGGCAGAACCTCGAGGTCGTCCACACGCTGTGCGCCCTGCTGGACGAACGCCGACCGCTGGCGGATGGTCGGAGGCGCGAGTCGCTCATCACCTTCGTCGAGGATCGACCGGGCCACGACCGCCGCTACGCGATCGACGCATCCAAGCTTAAGGACGCGCTGGGCTGGGCGCCCGCGGTAACGTTCGAAGAGGGCATGGCACGCACGGTCGACTGGTACCTCGACAACCAGCCGTGGGTCGACCGCGTGCTGGACGGCAGCTACCGGCTCGAGCGCATCGGCCAGTCCTGAGGAGGCACATCCACGATGGATCGCAAGGGCATCATCCTGGCCGGGGGCACCGGCACACGGCTTTATCCCGTCACCCAGGCCATCAGCAAACAGCTGTTGCCGGTCTATGACAAGCCGATGATCTATTACCCGCTCAGCGTGTTGATGCTGGCGGGCATCCGCGAGGTGCTGATCATCAACACCCCGCACGAGCAGGCGCTGTTCAAGGGCCTGCTGGGCGACGGCTCCCAGTGGGGCATGCGCATCGAGTACGCGGTGCAGCCGAGCCCCGATGGCCTGGCGCAGGCCTACCTCATCGGCCGCGAGTTCGTGGCCGGCAAGCCCAGCTGCCTGGTGCTGGGCGACAACATCTTCCATGGCCCGGGCCTGACGGCGATGCTCAAGCGCGCCGACGCCCGCGACACCGGTGCGACGGTCTTCGGCTACTGGGTCAATGATCCCGAGCGTTACGGCGTGGCCAATTTCGATCGGGACGGCAAGGTCATCGACCTGGAAGAGAAGCCCGCCAAGCCGAAGTCGAACTATGCGGTCACGGGCCTGTACTTCTACGACGGCCGCGCCAGTGACTTCGTCGCCAGCTTGCAGCCGTCACCGCGCGGTGAGCTGGAAATCACCGACCTCAACCGGATGTACCTGAGCGAGGGATCGTTGCACCTGGAGCAGCTCGGACGCGGATACGCGTGGCTCGACACGGGCACGCACCAGTCCCTGCTGGAAGCCAGCAACTACATCGGGACGATCGAGGCGCGTCAGGGGCTTCGCGTCTGCTGTCCGGAAGAGATCGCATGGAACAACGGCTGGATCAGCGATAAGGACCTGGAAACCCTGGCGCAACCGCTGAAGAAGAACGGGTACGGCCAGTACCTGCTCGGCCTGGCGGAGCGGGGCTTCGTGCCATGAAGGTGACCGAAACCCGCCTGCCCGGGTGCGTCGTCATCGAGCCGCGCGTGTTCGGCGACGATCGCGGCTCGTTCTTCGAATCCTTCAACCTCGACCGGTTCGCCGAACACGGACTCGCCCCACGGTTCGTGCAGGGCAATGTCTCCTCGTCGCAGCGGGGCGTGCTGCGAGGGCTGCATTACCAGTGGCCCAATCCGCAGGGCAAGTACGTGTCCGTCGTGGAAGGCGAGGTCTGGGATGTCGCGGTGGACATCCGCCGGGGATCGCCGACGTACGGCCAATGGGCAGCCGTGGTGTTGAGCGCGGAGAATCGGCGGCATTTCTGGATTCCCGAGGGGTTCGCGCACGGGTTCGTCGCGTTGAGTGAGCGCGCGGTCTTCACCTATCTCTGCACCGCGACGTACGACGCAGCCGCGGACGCGAACATCCGCTGGGACGACCCGCAGCTGGCCATCGACTGGCCTGTCAGCGATCCATTGCTGTCACCGAAGGATGCGGCCGCACCGCTGCTGTCGGCGATCGACCCCGCGCGGTTGCCGGTCTACCAGCCGTGAGGATCCTGTTGCTCGGCGCCAACGGGCAGGTCGGCACCGAGTTACGACGCAGTCTGCGCCCTCTTGGCGATGTGGTGGCCGCGACCCGCGCCGGGCAACTGCCGGACGGCGGCGAGTGCGAAGCCGTCGACCTCGCGCGTGTTGCTGACATTGCCGCCGTCGTCAACCGCATCGCCCCGGACATCGTGGTCAACGCCGCGGCCTACACAGCGGTGGATCGTGCTGAGGCCGAGCCGGAGTTGGCCCATCGCATCAACGCCGAGGCGCCGGGCGCGCTGGGGGACGCCTGTCACGGCCGCGGCATTCCACTGGTCCACTATTCGACCGACTACGTGTTCGACGGGCTTGGCCGCCGCCCCTATCGCGAAGACGACCTGACCGCCCCGCAAAACGTCTACGGGGCCAGCAAGCTGGGCGGCGAGCAGGCGATCGCGGCCAGTGGCGCCGATCACCTCATTCTGCGCACCGCGTGGGTCTACGGGCTGCACGGCCACAACTTCCTGCGCACGATGCTGCGCCTAGGTGCCGAACGCGACGCTCTGGATGTGGTTGACGACCAGCGTGGCTGCCCGACGCCGTCCTGGCTGATTGCCGACGTGACCGCGAGCATCCTGAAGCGAGGCACGTTCGATAGCGGGATCACGCATCTCGTCACCTCCGGCGAAACGACGTGGCACGGCTTCGCACAGGCCATCTTCGACGACGCGGTGGCGCTGGGCCGGCTGGCCCGTGCACCGCTGGTGCGGCCGGTGTCGTCGTCGCACTACCCGACCCCCGTCCGTCGCCCTGCGTATTCAGTCCTGGGTACCGCTCGTCTGCGCACGCACCACGGCTTGCAACTGCCCGGCTGGCGTAAGGCGTTGGCGACCACGCTCCGAGCCGCCCAACCGGCGTGAGCAACGGCATTCGTGCCGGCGGTCCCGGCCTGGGCTAAGCTTGGCCCAGGGGATACGTGGCATGTCGAAGGGGACACCGTCGAGCAATGCGTGAAAGCGCCAACTACCGTGCGTGGGCAGTTGGTGCGCGGATGGTTCACGCCCGTCGATGACCGATCGATTCAGCTGTCCCCGGCAAGCATCCGGGCCGAATGTCCTGGATGGACTGACAGACACATGGAGTGGACACATGAATCGCAACGTTCGATCGGTACTTCTCGTCCTTCTTGCCGCGGTGCCGCTGTCTGGCGGTGCGGTCGATCTTGGGGCGTACCTCAAGAAGGACACCTTCAAGGAAATCAAGATATCGCCCAATGGTGACTACTTCGCGGCGATCGTGCCGCTGGAGGACCGCACCGGGCTGGTGATCATGCGCCGTTCGGACAACCAGTTGACCGGTCAGTTCCAGATGGATCGCAACAGCCACGTCGAAGAGTTCCACTGGGTCAACGACAGCCGGGTTCTGATCTCGATGGCCGAGAAGATGGGCGCACTTGCGCAGCCCCGCCCGACCGGCGAGCTTTACGCGATCAATGCCGATGGCACCGGGGCCGACATCCTCGTTGGCTGGCGGGTCCAGGGGCGCGGCCTCGGAACCAAGATCCAGACCAAGAAGGTCGAGCGGGTCGCCGCGTGGCTTGTTGATGACCTGCCCCAGAGCGACGACACGGTGATCATTGCCGTCAGCCCTTTCAGCAATGACCCTTACACCCGTGCCGAGCGGATGGATGTCTACAGTGGCCGTCGACAGCAGGTGGCGAGCGCTCCCGTGCGCAGAGCGAGCTTTGTCACTGACAACACCGGCGAGGTTCGCTTCGCCTCGGGTGCGGATACCGACAATCGGCAGCGCCTCTACTACCGGGCTGGCGCAGGCGCGGACTGGGAGCTGATCCACACTGCGGGTGAAGATGGTCGCACCCAGGTGCCCTTGGGATTCTCCGAGGACGGCCGCATCGCGTACCTTCAAGTCGACCAGCTCGAGGGTCCGGACGCCATCGTGGCGTTCGACACCGTGGATCGCAGCAGGACCGAGGTGCTGCAGGACAAGGTGGCTGATCCCTTCAGCGTGATCTACCGGCCGGGTACCAACACGCCGGTGGGCGCGCTGTACATCGGCGGGAAGCCCCACACGGCTTTTTTTGACGATGCGACCCCGGAAGCCCGCCTTTACAGGAGCCTGGAGGCTGCATTCGGCAACATGCCGGTTGTCATCACGTCCACGACAGCGGATGGGAACACTTCGCTTGTCCAGACCTGGAGCGATCGCAGCCCGGGTGATTTCTATCTATTCGACGGGGCCAACAAGAAGGCCGAGCACCTGCTGAGCCAGCGCCAGTGGTTCGACCCGGCGCAGATGAGCCCCAAGAAGCCCATCGTGCTGAAGGCACGTGACGGGCTGGACCTGCATGGCTACCTGACGTTGCCGAGTGGCGCTGCAGGTACCGACCTGCCGATGGTGGTGATGCCGCATGGTGGCCCGTTCGGCATCCAGGACGTCTGGGCATTCGACAGCGACGTGCAGATGCTGGCCCAGGCCGGTTACGCCGTTCTCCAACTCAACTTTCGGGGGTCGGGCGGTTTCGGACACGCGTTCGAAAGCGCCGGTGCGCACGAGTGGGGCGGCACGATGCAGGACGATCTGACCGATGCGACCCGCTGGGCCGTCAGCGAGGGCATCGCCGCGCGCGATCGCATCTGCATCTACGGTGCCAGTTACGGCGGCTACGCGGCATTGATGGGCGTGGCAAAGGAGCCCGACCTCTACCGCTGCGCAGTGGGGACGGTGGGGGTCTACGACCTGCCGACGATGCATACCCATGGCGATATCCAGCAACGCGGCTCGGGCCAGACCTTTCTCAATGAGTGGATCGGAGATCGCGACAGCCTGGCGGCGGTGTCGCCCAACCGTATGGCAGACCGGATCAAGGTGCCGGTATTCCTGGCGGCAGGTGGCGAGGACGAGCGCGCGCCGATCGCCCATTCGGAGATGATGGAGCGGGCGCTGAAGCAGGCCGGGGTCCCGGTGGAAACCCTGTACTTCCCCAACGAGGGACACGGGTTCTACCTCGAGAAGAACCGGCGCGAGTACTACACGCGGCTGCTGGCATTCCTCTCCCGGCACCTGGGTGGACGTACGGCGAGTACGTCCGCCGGTGGCGGGGACGTAGCCGAGTAGGCCGTCGCCCGTTCCGGCGGCAACGGTTTCAGGCGGCGCCCTCAGGGGCGCCGTTTCTTTTCGTGACATGGTCCTCCAGCATCGCGCCCGTGTTGACGCATCGCGTGCTTTGCCGCCGGGCACGTGGCCGCCTACCATCGGGGTTTGCCGCGATCCCGGAGCATCGATGAACCTGCGCCACGCCGTTCTGCCGTTGATGGTTGCCACCCTCCTGTCGTCCGCCCCGCTCGCCGCCGAACGGGGCCTGCAGGGCCGCGACCTGGCCACGATGGACCGCTACTCCTCGCCGGCGCTGTCGCCGGACGGCCGCCACCTGGTGTTCGCCAAGCGCACCGTCGATTTCGATGCGGATTCGTCCAGTACGGGGCTCTGGATCGAGGACCTGTTCGCGCGCGATGCCGCGCCGCCGCGCCGCCTGACGCCCGAGGGCTGGAGCGTCAACTCGCCCTCGTTCTCGCCTGACGGCAAGCACGTGTACTTCCTCAGCGCGAAGTCCGGCCGCTCCCAGCTGCATGCCATCCCCGTGGCCGGCGGCGAGCCGCGGCAGCTGACCGACGTGCCGGTCGACATCGGCACCTACCACGTGGCGCCCACCGGCGACCGCGTGGCATTCAGCGCCGACACGTTCATCGACTGCCGCAGCGACCTGGCCTGCACCCGCACCCGCCTGGACGAGACCGGCAAGCGCAAGGCAAGCGGCGTAGTGTACGACGAACTTTTCATCCGCCACTGGGACACGTGGGCGGACGGCCGCCGCAACCAGCTGTTCGTGGCCCCCTTGGGCAATGACCCGGCAACCCGCGCGGTGGCGGTCAGCGGCGCACTGGAGGGCGACGTGCCGTCCAAGCCTTTCGGCGGCGGCTCCGACTACACCTGGGCACCTGACGGGCAGTCGCTGGTGGCCAGCATGCGCGCGGCCGGGCGCGGCGAGCCGTGGTCGACCAACTTCGACCTCTATCGCCTGCCAGCCAATGGCGAGGGCGTGCCGGTCAACCTGACCGAAGGCAACCCCGCTTGGGACGCCGAGCCGGTATTCAGCGAAGACGGCGCCACCCTGTACTACCGCGCGATGAAGCGCGCCGGTTTCGAGGCCGACCGCTCCGGGCTGATGGCCATGGACCTGGCCAGCGGCCAGGTACGCGAGATCGCACCCGGCTGGGACCGCTCCGCCGACGGCATCGTCCTGTCGGCCGACGGCCGCACGATCTACACCACCGCGCAGGACACCGGTGAGCACCCGATGTTCGCGGTCGACATCGCCAGCGGTGCAGTGCGCGAGCTGGTCGGCGACGGCACGGTGTCGAACGTGCAGCTGGCCGGGCCGACGCTGGCCTTCACCCGCAACACGATGGCCACCGGCGACCAGATCATCACCACCGGCCCGGATGCCGCGCAGCTGCGCGAGATCACTCCGAGTGCCGCGCAGATCCTGGGTGATGACGTAGGCTTCGGCGAGTACGAGCAGTTCAACTTCAAGGGCTGGAACAACGAGACCGTGCACGGCTACGTGGTCAAGCCGTGGAACTACGAGGAAGGCGAGGACTACCCGGTCGCATTCCTTATCCATGGTGGGCCGCAGGGCAGCTTCGGCGACGGCTGGAGTTACCGCTGGAATCCGCAGACCTACGCGGGCCAGGGTTACGCGGTGGTCATGATCGATTTCCACGGCTCCACCGGCTACGGGCAGGCGTTCACCGATGCGATAAGCCAGCACTGGGGCGACCGCCCGTTGGAGGACCTGCAGAAGGGCTGGGCCGCCGCGCTCGAGCGCTACGACTTCCTCGACGGCGACAATGCCTGCGCGCTGGGCGCCAGTTACGGCGGCTACATGGTCAACTGGATCGCCGGGAATTGGTTCAATGAAGCCGGTCACTCACCGTGGAAGTGCCTGGTCAACCACGACGGCGTGTTCGACACGCGCTCGATGGGCTACGTGACCGAGGAGCTGTGGTTCACCGAATGGGAGAACGGCGGCACCCCGTACGAGAACCCGGAAGCCTACGAGCGCTTCAACCCGGTCAACCACGTGTCGAAGTGGCGCGTGCCAATGCTGGTGGTGCAGGGCGAGAAGGACTACCGCGTACCGGTCGACCAGGGCATCTCCACGTTCACCGCGCTGCAGCGCCGTGGCATCGAGTCGAAGTTCCTGTACTTCCCCGACGAGAACCACTGGGTGCTCAAGCCCAACAACAGCGTGCTGTGGCACGACACCGTCAATGCCTGGCTGAAGCAGCACATCGGCCAGTGATGTCCCCGGCGACGGCGGCTCCGGCCGCCGTCGTCGCATCCGCGTGTTCCGTTCTCGATCCCCCTGTCCACATACCGCGCTCCCGGAGCCTGCATGCCGCCGTCCACGCCTGCCCTGATCACCAATGACGCCGTCGTGCTCGGCCTGCTGGCCGTGGTGCTGGGGTTCGTGTTCTGGAGCGCCTCGCGTGAGGAGGGGTTCTGGAAGAAGTTCTACGGCGTCGTGCCGGCGCTGCTGCTGTGCTACCTGATCCCGTCGATATTCAACAGCATCGGCCTGATCGACGGCGCCGCGTCCGGGCTGTACCCGATGGCGCGCGATTACCTGTTGCCCAGCGCGCTGGTGCTGCTGTGCGTGGCGTTGGACTTCGGTGCCATCGTGCGGCTGGGGCCCAAGGCGGTGGTGATGTTCCTGGCCGGCACTGTGGGCGTGATGCTGGGCGCGGTGACGGCGTTCACCGCGATGGGCTTCATCCATCCCGAGGCCGTCGCCGGCGACACCTGGCGCGGGATGACGACCGTGGCCGGCAGCTGGATCGGCGGTGGCGCCAACCAGGCGGCGATGAAGGAAGTGTTCGGCGTCGAGGCCACGATGTTCGGCCAGTTCGTCGCCGTCGACGTGCTGATCGCCAACCTGTGGCTGGCCGTGCTGCTGTTCATGGCGGCGCGCGCGCCGGCGTTCGACCGCTGGACCGGCGCGGATGTCAGCGCCATCGATGACCTCAAGCACCGCATCGAGGCGTACCAGGCGCAGCACGCGCGCACGCCGTCGATGACCGACCTGATGCTCATCCTGGCCGTCGGCCTCGGTGCAACCGGACTGGCTCATTTTCTGACCGACCCGCTGGTGGCCTGGATCGCCAGCCTGCCGGCGGAGTGGAACCTCGAGAACTACAGCCTCACCGCGCGGTTCTTCTGGATCACCGTACTGGCCACCACCATCGGCATGCTGCTCAGCTTCACCCGCGCCCGCACGCTGGAGGGCGCCGGCGCGTCGAAGGTGGGCTCGGTGATGCTGTACGTGCTGGTCGCCACCATCGGCATGCAGATGGACCTGGGCGCGTTGCTGGACCGGCCGTGGCTGTTCCTGCTGGGCCTGATCTGGATCGCCGTGCATGGCGTGGTGATGCTGGTCGTCGCCAAGCTGATCCGCGCGCCGCTGTTCTTCCTGGCCGTCGGCTCCCAGGCCAACATCGGCGGCGCCGCCTCCGCACCGGTGGTCGCCAGCGCCTTCCACCCGGCGCTGGCGCCGGTGGGCGTGCTGTTGTCGGTGCTCGGCTACGCGCTGGGCACGTATTGCGCGTACGCGGTGGGCCTGTTGCTGCAGTCCATGTCCGGGGGCTGACGCCCCGTCAGAGCCAGCCAACCTTGCGCAGATACCGATAGAGCGCGGTGCAGACCACGGCGACGACGCCGATCAGCACGGGGTACGCATACCGGTCGTCGAGCTCCGGCATGAAGCGGAAGTTCATGCCGTACCAGCTGGCGATGAGGGTCGGCGCCGCCAGCAGCGCGGCCCATCCGGCCAGGCGTTTGACCACCTCGCCCTGCGCGAGGGTCACGAGCGAGAGGTTCACGCTCAGTGCCGCTGTCAGCATTTCCCGCAATGTGTCCGAGGCGTCGTTGACCCGGAGCACGTGGTCGTGCACGTCGCGGAAATACGGGCGGACTTCGTTCGGCACCAGCCCCTCGTGGCTGCGGGCCAGTTGGCCGAGCACGTCCTGCATGGGCGCGACCGCGAGTTGCAGGCGCGCCAGTTCGCGCTTGAGCTCATAAAGCCTGACGATCGTTTCCCTGCGGTAGTCATCGGCGAACACGTCCTGCTCCAGGGTCTCAAGAGATTGCTGGAACTGCGCCACGATCGGCTGGTAGTTGTCGACGATGAAGTCCATCACCGCATACAGGGCGTGTGCCGGTCCCATCGCGAGCAGTTCGGGCTCACGCTCGGCGCGGGCCCGTACCGAGGCGTACGACAAGGACGCCCCGTGCCGGACCGTGACCAGGTAGCGCGCTCCGAGGAAGGCATGGGTTTCGCCGAAAACGATGTGCTGGTCCACGACCTGTGCCGTATGCACCGCCACGAAAAGCGACGGGCCGTAGGCTTCGATCTTGGGGCGCTGGTGGGCGTTTTGCGCATCCTCCACCGCCAGGTCGTGCAGGCCGAACTCTTCCTGCAACTGGTCCAGCACCGACTCGGCCGGTTCGTACAGGCCGACCCAGACGAAGCTGCCGTCGTCTACCGCCAGCACGTCGCTGATCGCTTCCAGCGGAATGTCCCGCCGGCTGCCGTCGCGGGCGTAGGCCACGCAATTGACGACGCAGGCGGGCGAGGGCGGGACGGCGGGCGGGGGCGATGTCATCGCGCGCATCCTGCCACGCGGGGAGTCATGGAGTGCGCCTTTGCTCAGGCAGCCGGGCCGGTCAAGGGGTGTCGGCGGCGGATTGCCGGGCGTGCCAGGGTCCAGGCCAGTGCCGCGTGGATCGGCAACAGGAGCGCAATCCAGTGGGCGTTGCGCTGCGGCAAAAGTTGCAGGCCGTAGACGAAGACGGCAAGCGCCGCCAGGCCGGCCACCGCCAGCAGCACCGGCGCGAACAGCGGGCCGGCCGCGCGCCCGCGGGCGATGCGCCAGCCACCCGGCAGCAGCAGCCACGCCAGCGGGCTGAGCAGCAGCAGGTTCTGGTTGCCCCAACCGAAGCGGTGGTCGGTGCCGATCCAGATGTAGAGCATCAGCGCGCCGACGAGCCCCGAGACCGCCCAGAATGGCAGCGCCAATGCCGCCGTCCATGTGCGGCGCCGATGGCCCAGCCAGGCCAGCGACATGGCGATCGCGAAGCCTGCGGCCAGCCACCGGGTCCAGCGGCGCTGGAATTCCTGCGGCTCGGGCGACACGCGGTGCGGCAGAACGTCGACGCGCTCGATCACCACCGGGCGACCGTCGGGATGCGTCGCGTCCCCGAGCGCGTCGGCCAGCCGCATCGGCACGAACGCCTCGCCCCAAAGCGGGAGGGGCCGGTCGGCGGACGGGCCCAGGCCCACGTCGAACACCAGCCACATCCAGGTGGCCGGGGACGCGAGGCGCACGGCCTCGCTGCGGAAGGTATTGCCGCGCGAGCGCGACTGCAGCCGGCGGGCGAGCTGGCCACCCAGCGCGCGGTCGAGCGCGTCGCGCACGCGGGTGGAGCAGTTGTCGAGGA
>MIDV01000114.1:29142-34196 GCA_001830245.1 Lysobacterales bacterium RIFOXYA1_FULL_69_10
GCGCATCTCGCCCCGGATGAATCGGGCGATGAAGTCGGCCTCGGACGGGTCGAAGTAGCCGAAGTTGTAGGACGTCGCCGTACCCGCGACCGGATCCTGCACGACGATGGCGTTGTGGCCGAAGCGCTCGAAGAAGATCTCGCCCGGCAGCATGGTCAGTACGCCGATGCGGGGTGCCGGCAGTGCGGTCCCGGTGTCGGCCATCGCGGCCTGCGGGGTCTGGTCCGCGGAAGGCGGCGGTGCCGCCACGGCGCCGAGCGCCACGCACCACAGCGCCAGAACGCACAGCCAACGCCAACCGCGCCGCAGGCCGCGGCAGGCGTCAGCCGTCATCGCCCAGCACGCCGACGTGGAACGCATGCACGCGACGTGCGTCGGCGCTGGACACGCGGAACACGTAGCGGCCGAGGGTCAGCTCCTCGCCGGCTTCCGGGAGGTGGCCGATGGCCGCCGTCACCAGGCCGCCGATGGTGTCGTACTCGTCGTCGTCGAAGTCCGCGCCGAAGCGGTCGTTGAAGTCCTCGATCGGGGTCAGCGCGTCTACCACGAACTGGCCGTCGGCCTGTGCGGCGATCAGCGCGTTGGGATCCTCGGCATCGTCATGCTCGTCGTCGATGTCGCCGACGATCTGCTCCAGCACGTCCTCGATGGTCACCAGTCCGGCCACGCCGCCGTGCTCGTCGATGACGATCGCCATGTGGTTGCGGGACATGCGGAACTCGCGCAGCAGCACGTCCAGGCGCTTGGATTCAGGGATCAGCACCGCCGGACGCAGCAGTTCGTGGACGCTGGCCGGGCCGTTGTCCTCGACCACGCCGCGCAGCAGGTCCTTGGCCAACAGGATGCCGAGCACGTCGTCGCTGTCCTCGCCGTGGACGGGGAAGCGTGAATGGCCGGACTCGACCACGCGCCGCATCAGTTCCAGGAACGGCGCGTCGGCGGGCAGGGCCACGACCTGGGAGCGGGGGATCATCACGTCGCCGACGGTGAGGTCGGACACGGTGATCGCGCCCTCCATCATGGTCAGCGTGTCGGCCGCGATCAGGCCATCGGCCTGGGCGTCGCGCAGGATCTCGACCAGGTCTTCGCGCGTGGTGGGCTCACCCGACAGCGCGGAGCTGATCCGGTCGATCCACGAGCGGCGTTTTTCGGGGTGTTCCGGCTGCTGGGTACTACTGTCGTCCTCGGACATTGCGTCGGTGTGCTGGCCCTGGGGGCGGGGCCGCTGGAGCCGCAGTTTAGCGCGGCCGGGCGGGGGCGCCGTTGCCGGCGGGCGGGCGGGGGCGCCGGAAGCGGGTTCAACCGTCCTGGTAGGGGTCCTCGATGCCCATGCCGGCCAGGATTTCCCGCTCCAGCCGCTCCATGCACTCGGCCTCCGTGTCGTCCTCGTGGTTCCAGCCAAGAAGGTGCAGGGTGCCGTGCACGGTGAGGTGGGCGTAGTGCGCTGCCAGCGGCTTGCCCTGTTCGCGAGCCTCCCTGGCCACCACCGGCGCGCAGATCACCAGGTCGCCCAGCAGTGGCAGCCGAACGCCCTCGGGCAGGCCTTCGGGCAGGTCGGCGGGGAAGCTGAGCACGTTGGTCGCATAGTCCTTGCCGCGGTAGTGGCGGTTGAACGCGCGACCCTCCTTGCTGTCGACGAGTCGGATCCCGAGGTCCGCCTGCCGCACGCGGCCCTCGAGTGCGGCCCGCACCCAGCGGCGGAAGCTGACCGCGGCCGGGATCCCGGCGCGCGGCAGGCCGTAGGTGATGGAGACATCCAGTTGCAGCGCATCGCGGGTCATGTGCGGGTCCTCAGGGCGCCGGGCCGGTGTCGGCGTCCTTGGCGTCGCGCGCGTCGTAGGCGTTGACGATCTTGGCCACCAGCGGATGGCGCACCACGTCGCGCGATTCGAAGAAGGTGAAGCTGATCCCGTCCACGCCGCGCAGCACTTCCAGCGCGTCCTTCAGGCCGGACTTCTGGTGCTTGGGCAGGTCGATCTGGGTCATGTCGCCGGTGACCACCGCCGTGCTGCCGAAGCCGATGCGGGTCAGGAACATCTTCATCTGCTCGATGGAGGTGTTCTGCGCCTCGTCCAGGATCACGAACGCGTCGTTGAGCGTGCGCCCGCGCATGTAGGCCAGCGGCGCGATCTCGATGACGTTCTTCTCCAACAGCTTGACGACCTTCTCCACGCCCAGCATCTCGTAAAGCGCGTCGTACAACGGGCGCAGGTACGGGTCGACCTTCTGGGTCAGGTCGCCGGGCAGGAAGCCCAGCTTCTCGCCGGCCTCCACCGCCGGACGCACCAGGATCAACCGCTGCACGCGGCCGTCGTTGAGCGCTTCCACCGCGCTGGCCACGGCCAGGAACGTCTTGCCGGTGCCGGCCGGGCCGATGCCGAAGTTGATGTCGTTGATCGCGATCGCGTGCAGGTACTTGGCCTGGTTGCTGCCGCGCCCGCGGATGGTGCCGCGCTTGACGCGGATGGCCACTTCCTGCGGCTCGATGTCCTCGTCGACGACGCGGTCGGCTTCGGCTTCGGCCAGGCGCAGGTGGATGGCGGGTTCGCCCAGCGTCTCGTTGGCGGCGTCGTTCCAAAGGTCGCGCAGCAGGGACTCGGCCCTGCCGACGGCGACCTCGGGGCCGACGATCCTGAAGATGTTGCCGCGGTTGGCGATTTCCACGCCCAGGCGCAGTTCGATCATGCGCAGGTGGCCGTCGAACGGACCGGACAGGTTGGCGAGGCGCTCGGCCTCGGGCGGGTCGAGGGTGAACTCGGACGTCGTGCGTGAAGGCATCGGGGGCTGTCTTCGGTCGTGGCGTGCGCGCCCGGGCTGCACACGCGCATGGGGGAGGGTGAGCTTGCGCCCCCGGGGGCTTTTTCGCAAAGTCCGGCCAGTCTGCAACAACGGGGAGCGGGGCGATGGTGAAGATCGAGCGCGTGCGAGCGGCGGTATGGGTGGCGTGCATGGCGTTGTGCGCGCCGCTGCATGCGCAGGACGTCACGGTGCTGACGGCCGGGCGCATCCATACGATGGACCCGGCGCGCCCAACGGCGCGTGCGATGGCATTCGACGCTGAAGGACGGATCCTGGCGCTGGATGACGGCGCCGATCTGCATCGACGCTACCCGGAGGCGGCCCGCCTGGATGTGCCGGATTCGACCGTCGTGCCCGGGTTGATCGATGCACACGGCCACATCGGCAACCTCGGCCTCAGCCTGATGCGCGCGCGCTTGGACGGGACGCGCAGCCGCGCGGAGGTCGTCGAGAGGCTGCGTGCCCACGCACGCGACCTGCCCGACGGGGACTGGTTGCTGGGCCGCGGCTGGGACCAGAACGACTGGCCGGACGCCCGCTTCCCGACCGCCGCCGACCTCGACGAGGCGTTCCCCGACCGGCCGGTGTGGCTGACCCGCGTGGACGGTCATGCCGGCTGGGCCAACACCGCCGCACTGCGGCGCGTGGAGCGCGACCTGGCCGGCGACTGGCAGCCTGACGGCGGGCGCATCGAGCGCGATGCCCAGGGCGCGCCCAGCGGCGTCTTCATCGACAGCGCGATGGACCTGGTCGAGGCCGCCATCCCGGCAATGGATGCAGGTTCCATCGAGCGCGCGCTGGAGCTGGGGATGCGCAGCGCGGTCGAGCACGGCCTGACCGGCGTGCATGATGCCGGCGTGTCGCTGCAACAGATGCAGGCCTACCGGCGCCTGGCCGACCGCGGCGCCATGCCGATGCGCATCCACGCCATGGCCGATGGCGATAACGAAGCGCTGGCCTGGCTCTGCCGCGACGGCCTGTACGGGCATGACAGCGGCCGGCTGCAGATGCGCGCGGTCAAGCTCTACATGGATGGCGCCCTCGGCAGCCGCGGCGCCGCGCTGCAGGCCGACTACCACGACGACGCCGGCAACCGCGGGCTGCTGTTGATCCAGCCCGATGCACTGGACGACGTGCTGGCGCGCGCCAAGGCCTGCGACGTGCAGGTCGCCACCCATGCCATCGGCGACCGTGGCAACCGGCTGGTGCTGGATGCCTACGCCAAGGCATGGGGCGAGACATCCGACGCCGGCCACCGCTGGCGAATCGAGCACGCACAGGTGGTGGCACCCGGCGACTTGTCCCGGTTCGCCCGCCAGCACGTGATCGCCTCGATGCAGCCCACGCACGCCACCAGTGACATGCCGTGGGCCGAGGCCCGTCTCGGGCCCGAGCGCGTCGTCGGCAGCTATGCCTGGCGCACGCTGCGCGACCACGGCACGCGACTGGCGTTGGGGTCGGATTTCCCGGTGGAGTCGGTCGACCCGCGGCTGGGCCTGTTCGCCGCCGCCACCCGGACGGATTCGGACAACATGCCGGTGGGCGGCTGGCGACCCCACGAGAAGCTGACGGCCTTCGAGGCGCTGCGGGGCTTCACGCTCGACGCGGCGTACGCGGGTTTCGCCGAGGACGAGGTCGGCAGCCTGGTCGAGGGCAAGCGCGCGGACTTCGTGCTGCTGGCCGAAGACCCGCTCGCGGTGCCGGCTGATGCCCTGCAGTCCCTGACAGTGCAGGCGACCTACGTCGATGGGCAGGCGGTGTACCGGCGAGGGGCGGAGTAGGGCACAGCAGTCGCGCTGGTTCCCCCGGGGCTCGAGGTGTCAGCGGCGTGGGACGCGTGGACGGCGCAACGCACGCGCGGTCGCAACGGCGCCCCACGCGAGCACGGCGACTGATCCGACCAGCCAGGCGATCGTCACCGGATCCTGCGTCCAAGCGGGGTCGCCTGCCACCTTTCCGGCGGCCCTGAGCAGGCCGAGCAGGCCGACCGCCAACAACCAGAGTCCGAGCGCCGCCCGCCTGAGCAGCCCGCGCGCCTTCGCCCGAGCGGGAGGCATTCCGGCGCTCAAGCGGCCAGACCGGACGCCGACGCCACCCGCCCTCGCAGCGAGTTGCTCATCGCCTCGGTGATCACCACATCCACGAACTGCCCGACCAGCCGCGGCGGCGCCGGGAAATTCACCGAGCGCATGTTCTAGGTCTTGCCGGTCAGCTCGTTGGGGTTCTTCTTCGACGGGCCTTCCACCAGCACCCGC
>MIDV01000115.1 GCA_001830245.1 Lysobacterales bacterium RIFOXYA1_FULL_69_10
CGACATGGGCCGCACCGATCCGTACACCCACCAGCAGGGCCTGCCTGCCGCACGCGATGCCATCGCCGCGGTGTATGCCCAGCGCGGCACGCCGGATGCGCACCCGGACCGCGTGTTCGTCGGCAACGGCGTGTCGGAGCTGATCGACCTGTCGCTGCGGGCGCTGCTCAACCCCGGCGACGAAGTGCTGGTGCCCTCGCCCGACTATCCGCTGTGGTCGGCCGCCACCATCCTCAACGACGGCCGCCCGGTGTATTACCGCTGCGATCCGGACAACGACTTCCTGCCCGATCCGGTCGAGATCGAGCAGCTGGTCAGCTCGCGCACCCGCGCCATCGTGCTGATCAACCCCAACAACCCCACCGGCGCGACGTATCCGCGCGAGCTGCTGGAGCGCATCGTCGCCATCGCGGCCAAGCACCGCCTGCTGCTGATGGTCGACGAGATCTACGACCAGGTGCTGTACGACGGCGCGGCCTTCGTGCCGGTGGCGCCGCTGGCCGGCGACGTGCCCTGCATCACCTTCAGCGGCCTGAGCAAGGTGCACCGCGCCTGCGGCTGGCGCGTGGGCTGGGCCGTGGTGTCCGGCCACGGCGACGTGGTGCGCGACTTCCTGCACGCGATGGACCTGCTCAGCGCGCTGCGCCTGTGCGCCAACGTGCCCGGCCAGTACGCCATCGAGGCGGCGGTCAACGGCCCGGACACGATCAGTGCGTTGTGCGCGCCGGGTGGACGCCTGTACGAAACCCGCCGCGCGGTGATCGAGGCCTGCGAGGCCAGCACCCACCTGGCGCTGGTGAACCCGGCCGGCGCGCTGTACGCGTTCCCGGCCGTCGTCGGCGATGCCGCCAGGGGCTTCGACGACCACGCGTTCGCGCTGGAACTGATGGAGACCGAGGGCGTGCTGGTCGTGCCGGGCTCCAGCTTCAACGTGCCCTACCGCCACCACTTCCGCGTCACCCTGTTGCCCGATGCGGCCACCATGCGCGAAGTCTTCG
>MIDV01000116.1:0-3753 GCA_001830245.1 Lysobacterales bacterium RIFOXYA1_FULL_69_10
TCGAATGCTCGCTTTCCGTCCGGCCGGCAGCGGGGATGTCGCCCGCGTGCCGGAGGCCGCGCAGGGCGCAGGCCAAGCCGCGCAGGCCGTGGCCGCCGCGGCACCGTCGGAGCCGCATGCCGCTGTGTCCACATCGCCGGAACAGGCCGTTGCCAGCGGTCGCCACGAGGTGGCCCGGGCGCCGGAGGCGGTATCCATCGAGGATGCCGCCCCCGCCAGCACCGTCGTGGCGGACGATCGCCAACGCACGGTGCATGCACCCCCGCCGGCGCGCGCGCCGGACACGCATCGCGCATCGCCGGATGCCGCGGCGCCATCGGTTGCGGCAGACGTTGCCCCACCCGTCGGCCACCTGGCCGGTATCGACGACTGGCACGCCCTGCTCGACAGCGGAGCGCTCAAAGGGCCGGCGAAGCTGCTGGCCGAACACGCCGGATTCCTCGGCTTCGAGGACGGCGTCGTGCGCCTGAGCCTCCCACCGTCCGACGAACACCTGCGTACTGGTCCGTCGGTGCGGATGCTGGGCGATGCGCTCGCCGGCGCCCTGGGCGGCAGCCCCCAGATCCGTTTCGAGTCGGCGGCCGAGCCGGTCGAGTCCGTGCGCGAGCGCAAGGAACGCGTGCGCGACGAGCGCCAGAACGAGGCCGAAGCCGCGTTCATGGCCGACCCCGACGTGCAACGGCTGATCGCGCAGCACGGTGCGCGCGTCGTGCCCGACTCGATCCGACCGTTCGACGGCGCCTGAGCGCCATCGCATCCCCACACCCCACATCGAAGGAACCCACGCCATGCGCGGAAACATCGCCCAACTCATGCAGCAAGCGCAGAAGATGCAGGAAAACATGCAGCGCGCGCAGGAGGAACTGGCCCAGCTTGAAGTCACCGGCAACGCCGGTGGCGGCATGGTCAACGTCACCCTGAGCGGACGCATGGAGTGCCGCAAGGTGCGCATCGACCCCAGCGTCCTGTCGGACCCGGAGATGGCCGAAGACCTGGTCGCCGCCGCCTTCAACGACGCGGTCAACAAGGCCAACGCCGCCGCGCAGGAGCGCATGGGCTCGGCCACCGCCGGCATGCAGCTGCCGCCGGGGATGAAGCTGCCGTTCTGAGGCATGTCGCTCCTCGAACAACTGATCGATGCGTTCCGGATCCTGCCCGGCGTCGGGCAGAAGTCGGCGCAGCGCATGGCCTACCACGTGCTCGAGCGCGAGCGTGCGGGCGGGCGCCGCCTGTCGGAGGCACTGGCCTCCGCGGTCGAGCGGATCGGCAATTGCGAGCGCTGCCGCGACTTCAGCGAAACCGCGGTCTGCACCACCTGCGCCAGCGCCTCGCGTGACGTGCACCAGCTGTGCACGGTGGAGTCACCCGCCGACCGGCTGGCGATCGAGCAGGCGACCGGCTACCGCGGCCTGTATTTCGTCTTGCAGGGCCGGTTGAGTCCGCTCGACGGCATCGGCCCGCGCGAACTCGGGCTGGACCGCCTCGCCGAACGCCTGGCCGAAGGCGAGGTGCAGGAGTTGATCATCGCCACCAACCCGACGGTTGAAGGCGAGGCGACCGCGCACTACCTGGCGCAACTGGCGCGCAAGCACGGCGTGCGTCCCAGCCGGCCCACGCATGGCGTGCCGCTGGGGGGCGAACTGGAATACGTCGACCGCGGCACGCTGTCGCACGCCTTCGGCAGCCGGAGCGAAATGCCGGGTTGAGTGGTAGCGTCGGCGGCCCCGGCCCACGCACGATTTCCGTGCACGACCCACGCAAGGAGCCCGCGATGAGCGACACCATCTTCGACCGGATCATCCGCCGCGAGATCCCGGCGGACATCGTCTTCGAGGACGAGCACCTGATCGCGTTCCGCGACATCGCCCCGCAGGCGCCGGTGCACGTGCTGTTCGTGCCCAAGACCCCGATCGCGACCCTCAACGACCTGCAGCCGGACCAGGCCGCCATCGTCGGCCGGCTGGCGCATGCCGCGGCGGACTACGCCAGGCGCGAAGGGTTCGCCGAGGATGGCTACCGCGTGGTGATGAACTGCAACGACCACGGAGGGCAGACCGTGTTCCAGATCCACCTGCATCTCTTGGCGGGCGCACCGCTCGGCCGGTTCGGCACGCGCGAGAGGTAACCGCATCTTCTGGAGGAGCAGCACGGGTCGCGACGCCGGCCGCTACCTACGCTGCGTCCCGCGAATCACGTCGCTACCGCGCGGCGAGACTATCCGTTGATTACCACCAGCCCCACCACGGCCACGGCGGCGGACGGGTGATCACGTCCACCTGCTCCCGAATCGGCCATAGGTAGACGACATCCGCCTCGACCCGCGGGAAGCGGTAGTCGTAGCCCCCGATCTTGCGCGTCTCGTAGCCGCCGATCCGGCCGGTGAAGGTGACCTCGCGGTTCTTCTCGAACACGGCCGGGTCGTAGAAACCGGTGCGGCAGGCGATGAAGCGGCCGCCGGTGTCGTCGCTGGCCCAGTACGGGCGGCCGGTGACGGTCAGGCGGGTGGCGATCATCTCGAAGCACGTGCTGTTGGGCTGCGGCTCGACCTGCACGATGCGGCCGCCCCAGCGCACCACCGCGCCGGTCCGGTCGGCCTCGGCCGCCTCGCGCGGCGTGATCGGGAGGAACTCGCCCTGCAGCGGCCGCGGTTGCGAGGCGCACGCGCCCAGCAGCACGGCAGCGGCGAGCGCGGTCAGCGGGAGTCTCATCGGCGTTCTCCAGTGGTTCGTGCGGGGCGCTGGGCGGACGGCCGGTGCGCGCGGATGCGGCGTACCAGGTCGCGGACGGCATCGCGCTCCGGGGTAGGCGCAGCGTAGCGCCAATTGCTGAAATCTTCGCTGAGCGCGTTCAGTTCGGCGGCCAGGTGCGGTCGCGCGCGGCCGACCCGCGTAGCCCAGTCACGCGCCGTCTCATGCGGCATGGGTTCCAGGCCCCAGCGTGCGTAGCGCCGCCCAAGCGCGTGCCACGCGCGAAGGATGGGGTCGCGCTCGCGCTCGCCGCGACGGCTCAGCCACGCCATCCACAGCAGCGCCAGCGCGGCGGCCAGCGAGAACAGCGCGGCCAGGCGGGCGCCATCCATGTCGCCCAGGCCCAACGGCCGGAACAACTGGCGCTGGCGGCTGGCATCGAACCCCAGGACGAAGTCGTTCCACCCGCGGCGCAGCCAGTCGGACATGTCGAGCATGGGCGACAGGCCGCCGGCCTCGCCGAACAGGCCGCCACTGACGCCCGCGCGATCCTCGATGGTGTCGTAGATGCGCTCGGGCGCGACCGCGGCGGTCGGGTCGGCGCGCACCCAGCCGCGGCCGTCCAGCCACACCTCGGCCCAGGCGTGCGCATCCAGCCGGCGGACGATCCAGTAGTCGCCGAAGCGGTTGTAGTAGCCGCCGGTGTAGCCGGTGACCACGCGCGCCGGGATGCCGGCCGCGCGCATCAGCACCACGAACGACGAGCTGAAGTGCTCGCAGAAGCCGGCCTGCTCGTCGAACAGGAACTCGTCGACCGAGTGCCGGCCCAGCAGCGGCGTGCCCAGGGTGTAGGCGAAATCGCTGCGGATCCAATCCATCGCACGCGTGACGATGGCGGCATCGTCGTTGCCCGCCTCGCGGCGCCATTGCCGGGCCAGCGCGACGGTGCGCGGGTTGAAACCGTCGGGCAGCGCCAGCGCCGCGCTGCGCAGGGTGCGGCGCAACTCGGGTTCATAGCGGCGCGGCGGCGCGGACTGGATGCGCCAACGGCTCAGCGAGGTGAGCG